>CAZOCA010000217.1:0-5993 GCA_964578105.1 uncultured Pararhizobium sp. | reverse complement strand
GAGAAAGGGGATTCCGTTCGGTCGTAAAAAAGAGCTAGATAGTGAGCAGGTCTCAGAGCTTAAACGTAAACGGTCAGAAGGTGTTCTGATTAAGACACTCATGAAGGATTATGGTCTCTCTAAAGCAAGTATCTATAGGTATCTGAAACAGTGATACCTTTTGTGTCATAAATTCAGAAGGTTACAATGTGAAACAGTATGAATCTGAACATCTCGCAAGCATCTAGAGCAGCAAATAAGAGTCGGAAAACTATCTACAGACATATTGAAACAGGTAAGCTATCTGCACAAAAAGATACACTTGGTAACACTGTTATTGATATTGTAGAGCTTGAGAGAGTTTACGGCTCTATAAAAGTAGATGAGAAGATTAATGCTACAGATAGCACAAGTCAGAAAGTGGTTCAAAGTGTTTCAAGTAAACAATCTGATACAGCAGATGTTGAGGCTTTAAAGGCAGAACTCAAACTGTTTAAACGAGAACTAGAGATAGAAAAAGAAAGACGAGTATCCTTAGAAGAAGAGAAACAACGTATGTTGGGTATAATTGAGTCACAAGCCGCATCTATGAAACAACTTGCACCATCTCAAAATGCACAAAAAAAAGGCTTTTGGTCTAGGCTCTTCTCAAAAAGCTAAGAGGTTTGCATAAACAGAGCTGGTTGAATAGGTGTATCTATTTGTGGAGCTAAAATAGCTTTTGGCTTACCAGCATAATAAAGCTCTAAATCTTGCTTTATCTGTAACCCTAAAACTGCTGCAAAATCACTGGGTACAGCATTCCCAATCATTTTATAGCCAGCAGCAACTTTGCTGTAGTAAAACTTGAAATTATCGGGGAAGGTTTGGACTCTAGCTGCTTCACGGATTGATAATCTCCTGTACGGCTCAGGTGAAGCTTCATCAAACTTAAATTTGTCCTTAGCAACATAAACCATTTTATTTGCTTGTGGGGGTATAGGAGCATGTCTTCCACCTGCCTGAATAGTGAATGATGGTTCATCCCAAGTTCTAACACGGTTACGTGACATATACATGGTTGAGAAACCACCAATCATATACTCATGATTCATAACCTTAAGGTCATCACCATTGCTATAGTTTTTCTCTAGGGCAGGTTTGGCATTGTCTTTTAAGTCCCAAATTGCTTCACGTAAATTAACTTCATACCCAAAAGCTTTGGGAAACTCAAATTTAAAACCCATTTCTTTTTTGTAGCCAATGAAAATGACTCTTTTTCGGTCTTGAGGCACACCATAATCTTTGGTATTAAGAAGCTTGTATGAGACGTTATAACCAAGTTTGTGAAATTCATCAAGAATTACATTTAGAGCTGCACGATTCTTTTGAAATAACATACCTTGAACATTCTCAGCCAAGAAGAATAGAGGTTTCTTATCTCTCAAAACCCTTATGTATTCAAAGAATAATTGCCCTCTAGCATCTTCGATACCTCTTTGTGAACCTGCTTCACTCCAGCTTTGGCAAGGTGGCCCACCCACAAGACCTAATGCCCCATTAGGTATGTCTTCAGATGGAATATCAATAACGCTGCGTCTATCTAAAACAGTGTTTATATGGTTTTTTTCAAAGGTTTCCCAAATCTCCTTGTCATACTCGTTTGCCCAAATAGTATGAAAGCCTGCCTTATGAAAACCAAGGTCTAAACCACCAGCACCAGAAAATAAAGAAATAATGTTCATTAATCAATCCTATAGCTAATAAGTACCACATCAAGAAGTTGAGCAGGGTTGTCTGGAAAGGGTGTCTTATGATTACTTATTGTCAGGTTTTTAGATAGCTTAGCTAGCTCTTGAATTCTATGCCGGTCTGCGATTGGCATAGAATTATATTTTTCCACTTTCATTAAGCAGCGAATATCAAACCCCTCTTTTTCTTTGCTAGAAATGCTAGAAATGTCTTTGAAAACGATATTCGGATTTTGAATTGTCCACATCCCTCTTACTCTCAGAGTCGTAATACCCATAGGGTCAACCTCTGGAAAGTTAGCTATTTCTTTTGTTTCATGTGATTCAAGCCCTGAATGACTAATTGCTTGAGTCACTTGGCTACTTAACCGACTGTAAATATCCTTGTCTGCTGCATAACAATCTCCATAGACCATCCAAATAGAGCGTAATGTTTTTCTGTTTTTAATATACCCAATGCAATATAAAATATCTTTTTCTTCCCAGACTTCTGCGTTTTTGCAAGCTGAACTTATTCTGGGGTCATTTGAAAATAATTTATTTTTCGGAGGAGAGCTATTTAGCTGAATAATTGTATTAAGCGATTCAAGTTTTTTAACCTCAATAGCATCACCATTCTTAATCATCAAATCTGGGGGATTATTAGAATTTCCTAGATAAGAGAAGTCACGTGCATAGTTAGATTGAGTTTGAGTTGCTGAAACGTCAAAAGAATTACTAAAAGCATCCTTAACGAATGTTTCTAAGGACTTACCTTGTTCATTAGCCCTATTCAAAACAACAGATTCATTATCTTCCTCTACAGTGGAAGAAGAACTGTTAATAATGTTAAGGATTGCTTGAATTGGATTTGTGGTCATTAGCTTTATACTATCAGAACAAAAAAGGTTCTTAAAATTAGTCTTTGTAGACTTGCTTAAAGTTAAACATGGTATAACTTCTTTAATCTTTTTGAAGGTGGGTACTTTATAGGTTAGTTTTTAGGTGTATCTAAAAAATAATAGGAAACTCCCTAGTTGTTGAAGCAACTAAGGAGCACTGAGTGTTATTAAACTCTCTACTAATGGTAAGTAAGAGTTTAATGCACTTAGCTCTTACTTTTCAAGTCTTTTTCTCACACGATTGTGAAGGTTTAACTTAAAGTGCATGTACAAACTATAGAATCTGAAGTACTTCGGACTCCTCTTAATACTAAAAAACAAGCATTATCTAAAACCGCAAAACTCATACATGAAACCCTTAAAGAACTAGCTACTAAAGTGGCCAACCATCGGGGCTATGCCTCAAGTGTTACGCAAGTTACTCTACACCTACCAGTCGACTGTCTAGCCATCGCATTAGGTGTTCATAGGTCAACTGTCTATAGAAACACTCAGAAGCTCTCAGAAGCTGGTCTAGTAGCAAGTAGGACACATTACTGCACCCATCAAGCTAAGACTCATGCTACAGGTACACTATGGGCTATAAAGCTATCAGGAAGTAAGCCAGCTCATGTGTATCATGATGATTTAGAAAGTGACCATTGGAGAGATTTAAGTTCTGATATTGAAGCAGGTCGGACTGCGTACGCTGATTTGCATCATACAAACTTACTACTAGAGAATAAAGAAGAGGTAATTAATTACCTCTTTAACTGGACATTAAAACCACAAGACTTAATAAACCCATTATCTTCAGTGTCTGATGCATTTTCACTTGAAGCTGTTTTAGATGTTTCTTATGTAGCTAAAGAACAACGTAACGAAATGGTTAATGTTGCTGCTGAGAACGTCTGTAGAGCTTTTGGTGACATGACAAGCATAAACTTCTACCGTTATTTGATGTGGCAGCTTCTACGACTAGCTGAATACCATCAGAAGGATTATTTTTATCAGGTTTATATGATGCTACAGCGTGCGCAAGTAGATAAACAAGAAGGGTTTGCTAAATCGCCAGGTGCTTTATTCACTTCTAGGTTAAAACAAGGCTATATCTGGGATGAAATTCGAAATATGCCCCCTTGGAGAATCAGTATAGGGGAAAGTTTCAATGCTAATTAAACGAGAGCCTTCGGCTCGAGTATTTCTTAAGAAATACTCGTCGCCTTTACAATTCAGCAGTGAGGATATAAAAGAAATACCTAAGTTGATCTCGCAACTTAGGTATTGACTAGGGGTATTTCTTTTGTGGTTAGGCTTGAATAAAATCCCTTATTAGCAATGCGTTTTTCTTAACCTCTCTAAAATGTTCTCTAAAGACACCTGCTATTTCTTCAGCAACTGAATTAGCTACATAAGAGTCGTAACCTTTTTTAGATATGGATATTGCATTTCTTTTTAGCTTGTCGATATGGCCATTTAGGTACTCATTGATTATCTCAAAGGTAAGCTCAATATCTTCTTCTGTTGACTGTTGAAAAATCTCATCAGATTTATCTTCTAAATTCTCTAGGACTATTGTTAAGGTCGATTGCATCTGTTCTAAATCAGTTTGTATTGCTTCATCTGCTTCATCTAGATAGTTAGAAAGAGTGTTGCTGTTTCTGATAAGAATTGATTTGTGGTAGTCGGTTAGTTTTTTTTTCATATTTTACTCCAATTAAGTTGGTGAATTTGGTTTAAAAGGCTTCAGGGGGAAAGTAACCCCTTAAAATGGATTGTTTGGCTCTAAAAATAAACCCCACTACGGGGGTAGTTTTTTAAGCTAGGGAAAATTCAAAGAATTTGTTTCAAGTTCAACTTTAAATATTGGGAGTAGGACATAATTCTCGTAAGATTCTTCCATACTTTGAATTTGAGAATAATTCATAGATTCCAGTGACAAAATAGATGGATATTCAGTGACAAACACTGATGTATAAGCTCTATTAACTGTAGTAGGACAAGTTAAAACAGATGATTCATTAGTTTTGGGGTTTGATTCATTTTGAAGGTGTTCAGAAGAATTTGCGGGAGTAAATAATAAAGAGGTTTCTTGAGGGTCTATTTTCTTTCTTTTAACATTATGACTCCAAGATGTAGTAGGTACACCTTTAAAACCTTCATCTTGCCTCTCTTTTTTAATAAGTAGATAGTAGCCAGCGACGACCTCATCCCACGGAAGTCTAGGTTTGCTTAGGTAGGATGCTAGACCTATTAGATTGTAGATAGCTCTAACACTTCTCTTTCCTAGTTTGATATTAGCGCCAGCTTCAGCAATGACATGACAATGCAATCTTTTTTTTCCATGTTTTTGACCTACTTCAAGTTTGGATATATTTGCAGGAAAGATGCTGTTTATCTTTTCTTTCCAATCAGCAATAATTTTGGGGTCAAAAAAACCCTGCCAGTTTTGATGGCTGTCTGATAAGCCTAAGTCTGAGGCGTGAACAGTATAATGTGTGGCTTTCTCACAAGAAGCTACAAGGTAACACCATCTTGATTGCCCGTAGTTTATCTTTCGGGCAATTCCAATTTTTCTGATGTCGTCATTATCGCAAAAATAATTCTCTGGGTATTTCCATTTAAGTTGGTAGTAATCCCTTGCTAATTGGATGCATTGCTCATCCAAATCCTGATTGTTGGTTGAATATGGGTACTTCACATCCCACTCTCCTTGTTTTTAGTCTCTCTTTCTGTACTTCTTCGTTTATTTCGCGATAAATATAAGTATTTTGGAGAGTGGGGTGAGGTCAAAGACCTCTCCCCCCATAAGTGAATTATAGCACAAATTCTCATTATTGTCAAATATAATTCATTTAAAACTCATAATAAACTCATTTAATCTACACTCTAAAGGATTCTTTATGATAATAAGCATGAAATAAATGTTTAATGTCTTAAATAGTATACTTTGTGATACATATCATATCAATGTCTCAAATGATGTCTCATAATATAATTATTAAAAGGTCTTAGACATTCTGAGACACGAAAGGTTAGCCGCTATGTCTAATGTGGGTTATGCGAGAGTAAGTACAGTAGGTCAAAGCTTAGATGTTCAACTTGAAAAACTGAAGCATTGCGATAAGGTATTTCAGGAGAAGATATCAGGTGTAGATGCAAATAGACCACAGTTAAAAGCCTGTTTGCAGTATCTTCGTGAGGGTGACACTCTTATTATTACTAAGCTCGATAGGTTAGCTCGGTCAACTTTTAATCTATGCCAGATAGCCGATGAGCTTGAACGTAAGGGTGTCCATTTGCAGGTAATAGACCAGAGCCTCGATACAAGTACTCCGACAGGTAGATTACTTTTCAATATGCTAGGTGCTATAAGTCAATTTGAGACTGAGATACGTCGGGAAAGACAGACGGAAGGCATACG
>CAZOCA010000216.1:0-5997 GCA_964578105.1 uncultured Pararhizobium sp. | reverse complement strand
TCTTCACAAGAACATCTATCAGTACACAAAATCCGGTTCGGCTCCCATCAAGGCTGCCGCACGCGGTGAAAACACCATCGGTATTGTGTTCATGCATGATGCGGTGAAGCAGGCAGCGGCGGGTTTCCCGATCAAAGTTGTCGCGCCATGTGAAGGCACTGGTTATGAGATTGGCTCCATGTCAATCGTCAAAGGCTCTCGCAATCTGGAAAGTGCGAAGAAGTTCTATGACTGGGCTCTGTCGAAAGAAGCACAGGCTTTGGCTCTGGAAGTGAATGCGTTTCAGGTGCCATCCAACACAATGGCTCCGACATCCGATAAAGCGCCTGATCTGGCATCCATCAAGCTGATTGACTATGACTTTGGCAAATATGGCTCCAGCGCCGAGCGCAAGCGTCTGCTGAAGAAGTGGGATGACGAGGTGTCTACACTCCCGCAGTAAGCAACAAACATGCAATCACCTACAAAAAAGACCTTCCCGGTTCTGATCTTCTGGATCATTGTCGGGTGGGTCGGTTTTCTGATCCTGCCATGGTATGGGATTGAGGACTTTTGGACTTTTGAATGGCTGGTCGACGGTTATCCATTTGACAGTGACTATGCACCCGGCATCTTTCTCATTACGCAGGGTGAAAAACTGTGGCTGGCCCCTCTGCTGCTGCCGCTGATCGGGGCGTTGTTCGCCTATCGGGTTGGCAAGGAAGATGCGCGTTATGCAAACACGCTGATTCTCGCCGGAGCTTTTGGCTTTGCATGGCTGATTGCCCAGGGGTTTGGCATTGGTTTGCGCGGCTGGTCCTATGGTTGGCTGGAGGCGATCTTCGGAACATTGGACGACCGCCAGTTTGGCATGGGCTATGGCGCCATGCTGGTCTCGGCCTGTTTCCTGTTTCTGCTGACCCAAGGCATAGCCGCAAGGGGCGCCGTCAATGGCGATGTCTTTGTGGTGTCGTCGATCGGCTTTGTGGTCGCTGTAGTTGGCGTTTTCGTGTTTTTTCCAATTGCACGCATGTTGATTGCCGCCTTCATTACCGAAGAAGGCTCCTATTCGGTTTCGGTGTTTTTCTCTAAATTCCTGAGCCCTCGATTGTGGGGGCTTGGCTGTCTGTCCGGTGGCAAATGCGGGGCTGCATGGAACTCACTTGTTCTGGCGATTCTGGTCGGGTTTTTGACAACAGTTCTGGGGCTGGTGTTTGCGCTGGTGGTGACGCGCTCCGGCTTTCGTCACAAAAAACTGCTCCGCGCGCTTACTGTATTGCCCATCATCACACCGCCCTTCGTGATTGGTCTGGCGCTGATCCTGCTGTTCGGCCTTTCCGGTTCGGTGACGGTCTTTGTGTCTGATCTGTTTGGTGTTCAGCCAACCCGCTGGGTCTATGGAATGCCGGGCGTCCTGATTGCCCAATTGCTGGCCTTTACACCCATCGCATTTCTGGTGCTGATCGGGGTGGTGGAAGGTGTCAGCCCCTCCATGGAGGAGGCGGCGCAAACCCTGCGGGCCAGCAAGTGGCAGGTGTTCAAAACCGTTTCCCTGCCGTTGATGCGACCGGGGCTTGCCAATGCATTTCTGCTCGGCTTCATCGAAAGCATGGCTGATTTTGGCAATCCGCTTGTTCTGGGCGGCAACTTTGATGTGCTTTCAACGGAAATTTTCTTTGCCATTGTCGGGGCGCAATATGATCAGGGCCGCGCAGCTGTTCTGGCCATTGTCCTGCTCGCCTTCACCCTGTCCGCATTTTATGCGCAACGTTTCTGGCTTGGAAAGAAATCTTACACAACCGTGTCCGGTAAGGGCGATTCAGGCATTCATCCGCATATGCCAAACAGGCTTGCCATCCCGGTCTTCATTTCGGCTGGTGTGTGGGCGCTGTTCACAATCGTTGTCTATGTGATGATCGTCTATGGCTCTTTTGTCGAGCTTTGGGGCGTCAATAATACGCTGACCTTCAAGCATTATGTGACCGCCTTTTCTGTGCGGATGGGGGAAGAAGGGCTGCGTTGGACTGGCTCAGCCTGGAACAGTTTCTGGACCACGGTGCAGATTGCAGCTATTGCCGCGCCGCTGACGGCGGGTGTGGGGCTGATTACCGCCTATTTGCTGACACGGCAGAGTTTCTTCGGCAAAAATGCCTTTGAATTTGGCACGATGCTGAGTTTCGCCATTCCCGGAACGGTGATTGGCGTCAGCTATATTCTGGCCTTTAATGTGCCGCCGATCGAATTGACCGGCACAGGTGTGATTCTGGTTGTCAGCTTTATTTTCCGCAATATGCCGGTGGGGGTTCGTGCTGGCATTGCGTCCATGAGCCAGTTGGACAAAAGCCTTGATGAAAGTTCGCTGACCCTTGGGGCCAACAGTGCGCAAACGTTCCGCAATGTCATTCTGCCCCTTCTGCGCCCGGCCATTCTGGCAGCATTGGTTTATTCATTTGTGCGGGCCATGACCGCTATCTCGGCGGTGATCTTTCTGGTCAGTGCAGAATATGACATGGCGACCAGCTACATTATCGGGCGGGTGGAGAATAATGATTATGGCCTGGCGATTGCCTATTCCACAGCGCTGATCTTCGTCATGCTTCTTGCCATTGCCATCTTGCAACTGGCCGTCGGTAAAACAAATATAGGGCGTCGCATGAGCCCGCCAAAGCAATGAGACGGATCGAGGAATAACCCATGACAATGGCTACCAGCAGCAAGGCGGCTTCGGTAACATTCCGGAATGTCAAAAAAGTCTATGGCCGGGATGTGCTGGCCGTAGATGATATATCGCTGCACATTGAACCGGGGCAACTGGTAACTCTGCTGGGTCCTTCAGGCTGTGGCAAGACAACCACCTTGCGTATGATTGCCGGTCTGGAAATGGCAACTGAAGGCCAGATTCTGATTGGCGATACGGATGTCACGAAACTGCCTGCAACAGACCGCGACGTGTCCATGGTGTTTCAGTCCTATGCGCTGTTTCCGCACATGAATGTGCTGGAGAATGTGTCTTATGGGCTGAAATTCTCCGGTTTCGACAAAAGTGAAACGCGGGAGCGTGCCCTGGCTGGCCTCGATCTTGTCGGGCTGAATGGCTATGGGGACCGGCTGCCGTCTGAATTGTCTGGCGGACAACAACAGCGCGTTGCGGTGGCACGTGCGCTGGTGCTTGAGCCACAAGTGCTTTTGTTTGATGAACCTTTGTCAAATCTCGATGCGAAACTACGGCGGCAGGTGCGTGAAGAAATTCGAGACATTCAGCAAAATCTGGGTCTCACGGTTGTTTACGTGACCCATGATCAGGAGGAGGCGCTGGCTGTTTCTGATCGTATTGTGGTGATGCGTAATGCGCAGATTGCCCAGGAGGGCAGCCCGCGCGATCTTTATGAATTGCCCAATGACGCATTTGTCGCCGATTTTATTGGTGAGGCGAACCTTGTTCCCTGTACCGTAGACAGCGTCGACAAGGATGTGGCGACCATCAGCATCGGATCGTATAGCCACAAATTGCCTGCACGGGGTATGGCACCAGGTGCTGCAACGCTGGCAGTGCGACCAAGCCGGGTCGAATTGCAAGCTGGTGTTTCAGAAGACACCATGGATGCAAAAATTGTAAAGGCCACCTATGTGGGCAGTCACATGGAATATACGGTCGAAACCGGGTTCGGAACCTTGTTTGCGGTGTCGGGCAATGTAAGTTCCGTATTTGAGACCGGCGCGTCTGTGGCCATGCGTTTTGAAGAATCTGGTCCGGTGCTTTTGCCAAAAAGCTAAAGTAGGTTTATGGGTCTGTTGATATTCCTCCCGGATCCAGCAAAGGCCGAAATGAGACCTGCGTACTCAAGACTGAGAATAAACGTTTCTGGCAGCGTGACACGCTTGTGAGTAAGTTTCTGTCGACCGTTATCTCTCTTATCGTGCATTCACTGCAGCAATTGTTCCGCCGACCAGACTGGTTTGGCCTGGTCAACCGGCATTCCATACGTGATGATGCCTTTGCCGGTCTCACCGGCGCAACCATCGTTTTGCCGCAGGCCATCGCTTTTGCCGCCATTGCCGGTCTGCCGCCGGAATATGGCTTCTATACCGCCATGATAACGCCTGTCGTAGCCGCCTTATTTGGCTCGTCCTGGCATACGGTTTCCGGACCGACGACGGCGATTTCGGCACTGGTTTTTGGTGCCCTTTCCGGTATTTATACGCCGGGCAGCGGCCAGTTTATTGAAGCTGCAGTAACTCTTGCCCTGCTCGTGGGGCTGTATCAGTGGGTGCTGGGATTGGCGCGGCTGGGCGCGTTGGTGGATTTTGTGTCTCATTCAGTGATGACGGGTTTCATTACCGGCGCCGCCTTGTTGATTGCAATGACGCAGCTCAAATCCGCGCTGGGACTTGATTTGCCGCGGCCTGAACATCTGACGGAATTCGTCACTGCGTTGTGGACCAATATTTCCCTTGTGGACCCGGTCTCGCTCGGCATTGCGCTGTCAGCCCTTGCAACGGGCTATATTGTCAAACGTCTGCGCCCGCGCTGGCCCAATTATCTGCTGGCCTTGCTGGTGGGGACACTGGTCTATCTGGGGCTTGGCGGGGCGAATCTGGATGTTGCCACCATTGGTCTTATCCCGTCTGTTATTCCTGCATTTGAAGTTCCGGAACTGGGGTTTGACGCCTTGCAGGATCTGGCCTCGCCCGCTTTTGCGATTGCTATGGTTGGCTTGCTGGAAGCCATGTCCATTTCAAAAGCCGTTGCCTCCAAATCCGGGCAGGACATCAGCAGCAACCGTGAATTTGTCGGGCAGGGCGTTTCCAATGTGGTGGGCAGTTTCTTCCATTGCTATCCAGGTTCTGCCTCTTTCACCCGGAGCGGGCTCAATTATGAGTCCGGTGCTAAAACACCTTTGTCGGCAATTTTCTCTGCCATATTCCTGTTTCTGATCTTGCTGCTGGTGGCACCCTATTTCGCCTATGTGCCGATACCGGCCATGGCGGGCGTCATCATTCTGGTGGCCTGGAAGCTGATTGATTTTCGCGAGATCGCGCATATTTTCACAACCAGTAAGACGGAAAGCTGGATTGCTGGCGTAACTTTTGTCTCGTCTCTGGCGATTGATCTTGAATTCGCAATTTATGCAGGCGTGCTTCTGTCGCTGGCGTTGTTCCTCAATAAAACATCCCGACCCTTCATCGGCATTGGTTCACCTGATCCTTCCGAACCCAATCGGCCGTTCAAAAACGCGGCCACCAATAATCTGCCGGAGTGCCCGCAATTGCTGATTGCACGGCTGGATGGGCCGCTTTATTTTGGCTCGGTTGAGTTTATACGGCGTCAGTTTCGACGGTTTGAAATTGAGCGGCCGTCACAGAAACACTGCCTGTTCATTGTAAAAGGTGTTGGGGAAATTGATCTGCCGGGCGCGGAATTGCTGATTGATGAAGCAAAACGGCGTGAGATAATGGGCGGCTCATTCCATCTGCAAACCCGAACACCGCGCACGATCAGCAAGCTGGGCCGCTTCAAGGTGATGAAAAGCCTGACCAAGCACTACATCCACCTCAGCAAAAATGATGCAATTGCGGATATTGTGCCAACGCTTGATCAGTCAATCTGTGCAACCTGCCAGACACGGATTTTCCGGGAATGTCCGGAAGCGCCCAAAATCGTGCAGATGGATGATGATCATGGCGGAGAAGTACGGATCGATCCGGCACAGGAAGAAGAACCCGCTCAATAGGCGTCTTCTTCAAGCTTTCAGATGCAGTGTCACCAATACTGTGCTGGATGCGCCATCTTCAAAATCGGCACGGACGCGGAGCCAATTGCCAAAATTACTGATGCGTCCAACCGCAATCTCATCCTGCGCAGACGGCATGGCAACCTGCGTACCTTCTGGCACCCAGTGCATGCCATCTGGTGATATCTCGACACTGACATCCGGTTGTTTTCCCTCAGGTGCCTTCAGTGCACGGATGAAGAACACGGCCTCGCGGGCCCAACCACATTCATAAGGTGGGCTGGCG
>CAZOCA010000215.1:0-6011 GCA_964578105.1 uncultured Pararhizobium sp. | reverse complement strand
GCAAAGGGTGGATGTTATCGATAACAAAAAGACGCGCGGTCGGGAGGGCTAAACGTTGCCAAATATCACCCTTGATAAAGTTGAAAAAAGCTACGGTGCTGTGCGCGTGCTGCCGCCGCTTGATTTGAAACTCGATGATGGTGAGTTTACCGTTTTGGTCGGGCCTTCGGGATGCGGAAAATCGACGACATTACGCGTGTTGGCGGGTTTGGAAGACCTCAGTGGTGGTGAAATTTATTTCGATGACAAGCCGATTGGTCAGCTGCCGCCCAAAGAACGCGACATTGCAATGGTGTTTCAGGACTATGCGCTTTACCCGCATATGAACATTGCGCGTAATATGTCATTTGCGCTGCGGCTGGCAAAAGTAAGTCGCGCTGAGATCGACAGTAAAGTTCAGCGTGTTGCTGATACACTTAATATCGGTCATCTCTTGGACCGCAAGCCTGCGGAATTATCTGGCGGTCAACGTCAGCGGGTCGCAATGGGCCGCGCCATGGTGCGCGATGCGTCGACTTTTCTGTTTGATGAGCCACTTTCAAATCTGGATGCAAAACTCCGCGCCAAGATGCGGACCGAACTGGCTGAAATGCGCAACCAGCTGGAAAAGAACATGGTCTATGTCACGCATGACCAGATCGAAGCTATGACGCTCGGCGACCGCATTGTTGTGATGTCTGATGGCTTGATTCAGCAACAAGGCACACCGGAAGAATTGTTTAGCAGGCCTGCCAACAAGTTCGTTGCAGGATTTATCGGGATGCCAACCATGAATTTCCTGGATGGCGAGTTATTACAAACAGCCAAAGGCGCGTCTGTGTCGGGAGACGGTTTTTCGCTCGACATTTCGGCTGAACAGGCTGCCCGACTTAAAGACCACAAAGACAATAGAGTTTCAGTTGGCATACGGCCATCTGCGTTCAGTGCTGATCTCAAAGCGGGAAGCAAGGTCGAATTGACCCTTAAAGTTTCAGAATATTTGGGTACGCAAACAGTTCTGATTACCAGCTGCGGTGACACGGAAGTACTTGTTGAAACTGATCAGCCGGGCCGACCAAAGGGGGGCGCGAAAATGTCATTTGCCGTCAGCCCCGACGATATCATGCTGTTTGATGAGCAAACAGGATTACGACTTTAATTCAGTATCAGGGAGGAAACAAAATGCTGAAGAACTTAACCAAAATTGGACTGACGGCGACTGTGTCGTTGGGTGCCGTATGGGCGGCCATTGCCGGACCATATGATGAATTTGCCGGACAAACGGTCACCGCAATTTTCCCAGCGCATCCTCATTATGATGCTGTAATGAAGGTGCTGCCTGAATTTACAAAGGAGACAGGTATTCGGGTTGAAGTTGATCAACTTCAATATCTAAAGCTGCGCGAAAAATCGACTTTGGAGTTGACCAAGAACCGCGGTGACTACGACTTGATGTCCTATGTTGTTTTCTCAAAAGCGGACTATGTTTTTGCTGATCAATTGGAAAATCTTGCACGCTTTTTCATGAACCCAAAATTGGCTGATCCAAGTTATGATGCTGACGATCTTATCGATGGCTATGTTCAAAACATTGGTGTTGCCGGTGGTAAAAAAGGATATTTGCCTGGTCCAACTGGATCATTGTTCGGCATTCCTTTTGGTTCAGAAACGTCAGTTCTTGCTTACCGCAAGGACATTTTCGAGAAGCACGGTATCGAAGTGCCCACCAATTATGAGCAGCTTCTAGAAGTGACGTGCCAGATTCCTGAAGTTGAGCCAGGTATGGGTGGCATGGCGTCACGCGCTGCTTCAGGCCACCAGGCCAGCCACGCATTTTTGCTTCACCTCGCACCATTGGGTGGCCGGGTATTTGATGACAATTGGGAACCAATTGTGAACAATGAAGCAGGCGTCCAAGCGGCCAACGCGTTGAAGACCATTGTTGATTGCGGCCCCGAAGGATCACAGACATTTGGTCCTGCTGAAGCTGCCGCGTCTTTCAGCCAAGGAACATCGGCGATGTTCATGGACTCGATCGCATTTGCTGCCGGCTTTGAAAATCCTGAGAAAAGTAAAGTTGCCGGCAAAGTTGGCTACGCGCTTCATCCTGAAGGCGTGCGCCGTGGATCGCAAACAGGTGGCTTTGGTATCGGCATTCCAAAAAATGCTGAAAACAACGAAGCTGCGTTCTTGCTGATGCAGTGGCTCACATCTAAAAAAGGTGACCTGATGGTTGCCATGGAAGGCGGAAATCCATCGCGTTTCTCAACTTATGAGAATGCAGAGCTAAATGCCAAATATCCATACTCAGCAACATTCGGAGAAGCCCTAAAATATGCTGACCCTGACTGGCGTCCGATCATTCCAACCTGGGGTGAGATCAATGCGGATATCGGCACAACAATGTCAAAAGTGTTGACCGAGGGATTGGATCCCAAAGAAGGTCTGGATGGTGTTGCAGAGCGTGCGCGCGGCATCATGGAACAGGCTGGCTACTACACTTGGCAGTAAATGCCGAGACATTGAGCGAGCGCCACTAGGCGTCCGCTCATCCTCCCAAGAGCTGCTTCGGCGTTGCTGGAGCAGCTCCAGCGGAACACTATTCCCGAGGACTTGTATCGATGACCATGGCATCTCGCTTAAATCGGCTTACGCCCTATATGTTTTTGGCCCCGGCGGTCCTGCTGCTTGCCATCGCATTGCTTTATCCGATCGGTTACATGATCTATGCGAGTTTTCTGGATTGGGTTCCTTCGCAACGCATCGGCGATGCGGAATTCGTTGGTTTTCGCAACTACACTAACCTCTGGGTAAACGAAGCCTTCCGCGAAAGTTTCGGTGTTACGCTTAAATTTGCCGCTGTCGCATTGACGCTTGAAATGTTCATTGGTGTCGGGCTTGCCCTATTGCTTGATCGAAACATCAGAGGCATGTCTGCCTTACGAACAATATTTATTTTGCCAATGATGATTGCACCTATCGTGGTGGGTTTGATGTGGCGCTATATGTACCACCCCACTGTTGGTATCTTCAATCGGACCTTGAAGGAGTGGGGATTTGAGCCAATTCCATGGCTGTCGGACGGCAGTTGGTCATTTGCCGCTGTTATCATTGCCGATGTGTGGCAATGGACACCATTTATTTTCATTCTGTCTTTGGCTGCGCTTCAATCACTGCCGCAGTCTGCCTTGGAGGCAGCTGAAATAGATGGCGCAACCGACTGGCAGAAAGTCATCTTTATCAAACTTCCATTGATGATGCCGGTTCTGATTGTTGCTGCATTGTTGCGCCTAATCGATGCATTCAAAGTGCTGGAAGTCATTTTGGTCATGACCAATGGTGGTCCGGGACTTTCTACCGAGATATTGAGCTTGCGGATTTATCGAACCGCTCAGGAATTTCAAAAACTGGGTGAGGCCGCAGCGATGTCAAACTATCTGCTCATCATGCTCACTGTGCTGACTGCAGCCATGTTTGTTTACAACAAAGCGGTTGAAAATAGAACGGCGCGCCTCCGTGCTGCTGCTGAGGAGGATTAATCATGGCTACCGCTGGAACAAGCAAGCAAAGTCCTGCGTTTTATGTTCTCATCATTTGCATGATTATTATGGCGCTTGGCCCTATCATGCTCATGCTGGCAACTTCGTTTAAGACCAATGTGGATGTGAACGACGTGAATGTGTCGTCGTTCTTCTTTGCGCCAACGATCAAGAACTACGAGACCGTGCTGTGCAATGTGCTTTGGTATGAGCCAGCCAGCGTGGATTATTGTGATCCTACTTTCGCGCGCGCGCTCGGCAATTCAATTTTTATTGGTCTTGTCTCAACGGCCATCACATTGGTCTTTGGATGTATGGCGGCTTATGCACTGGTACGTTTTCGCTTTATGGGGCGCGGCACGGTTTCGATGGCAACGCTGCTGATGCGGATGGTTCCGCCAGCGGTGTTGCTCGTGCCTGTATTTGGAATTTGGACTTTTCAGTACGGTCTGGATGGCACTTACTTTGGCATTATCCTGGTCTATGTAGCGATGAATTTGCCGTTTGTTATCTGGATATTGCAGAGCTTTATTGTCCAGGTGCCTATTCAGCTTGAAGAAGCTGCCAAGATGGATGGCGCAAATCCGCTACAAGTATTCTTTCTTGTGGTTCTACCGGTTATCAAGCCGGGTCTTGCTGCCGCAGCTATATTCACGTTCCGCGTGGCATGGAACGAGTTCCTATTATCGAATGCTCTGTCAGGCCGTAGCACCCGCACTGTGCCGGTAACGATCGTCAACTCGATTACCGAGTATGATATTGATTGGGGTGTGATCATGGCGACCGGAATGTTGCTCGCCATCCCACCCATTATTTTCACATTTATTGCATCAAAACAGATCATCACCGGCATGACAGCTGGCGCGGTGAAAGGCTAATCCCATGTGGGATTGGTTGCTTGCACCCATAGACCCCTTGAGGGATCACGCTGTGAGCTTTGAGGTGGCTTGGCATGCGCGTCTGATGGTATTGGGGTGGTCGATTTTCGTGCCCATCGGCATTTTGTCAGCGCGCTACTTTAAGATACTCCCGCGCCAGCAGTGGCCAAAAAAGCTGGACAACCAAGCTTGGTGGTATACTCATCTCACCCTACAATATGCGACGGGCGTTCTGACACTGGTCGCGTTGTGGTTGATCTGGGATGTCAGCGGAACCAGGGATGGCGCTTTCCTGCACCATCTGATGGGATGGACGACTGTTGTACTGTGCGGCGTGCAATATTTGGCTGGATGGCTGCGCGGCAGCAAGGGTGGTCCAACCGAAGTGGCGCGCACAGGTACAATCCGCGGTGACCATTATGACATGACGTTCCGCCGTGTCGTGTTCGAACGCTTGCACAAAACTGTGGGTTACATCTGTTTGATTGCTGCTCTCATTGCCGTTTTTGCAGGCCTTTGGATGACCAATGCACCGCGTTGGATGTGGATACTCATCGCCGGTTGGTGGGTGACCGTTATTGTTGCATTCATAGGTTTTCAAAAAGCGCTTGGGGCGGCTGAGACCTATGAATCGATTTGGGGCGATGACCCGGAACTACCCGGCAACAAGTTGAAGCCCATTGGCTGGGGAATAAAAAAGCGGGGCCAGCAATCGCAAGACCCGCTGAATAAAAAATGATTGGAAAAACTAAGTATCGAAATGGTTCGCTTGTGTTACGTGATGATGGATAATACCATCGAAATATTTCTCGACCATTAGACCCGTTACTTCCTTTGACTTGTAGCGGGCGGGGCTTTCAAGAGCCGATTCCATGGCAGCAATATCGGGATAACTGATCGCCAATATGAGTGGAAACTCCGGTGCGCCCTCGTCGCGTTCTTCTGAAAACATGACACGCACTTCTGTGGCGCCGGTAAACTGCTTCCAGAGTGGAACCAGGTTCTCCAATGTGTATGCACGGAATGCTTCGGTTTGGCCCTCTTTTACTGAGCCTTGAAATAGCGCGTAGCGGGTGATCATGAAAAGTTCTCCTTGTTGGCGCCATTGAAGTATTCCATGACGGCTGCTTGATCTTCACCGCCCAATCCGGCGGCTGTGAGCATTTTGTGGATTTCCATGCATAGGGCGGTGAGAGGCATGGAGGTGCCGGTTTGGTTTGAAAGCGCCTGCGCGAACGCCAAATCCTTGACCATATTGTCTATGCGGCCGGTGCGCCGGTAATCCTTTGTGGCAAAGCGCGGCATATATTCTTGCAGCAGGGCGCTATCGGCGCGACCACCCTTGAGCGCCACCGGAATTTTTTCTGCGTCAACACCTGCGTCGAGCGCCAATTGGGTTGCCTCTGCAACGGCAATAAAACCGAGGCCGCATAATACTTGATTGATTATCTTGGTCGTTTGGCCAGCGCCACTTGGGCCCATATGTGTGTAATTCTTAGCAACGTCTTTCAAACATTCATGCGCTCGCTCAACATCTTCTTCTTTGCCGCCCGCCATCAAAGTGAGCTCACCGATGAGCGCCTTGGGTGCGCCGCCGGAAAGGGGAGAATCGACC
>CAZOCA010000214.1:0-6011 GCA_964578105.1 uncultured Pararhizobium sp. | reverse complement strand
ATAAAATACCGATGGGACATCGGCAGCGTCGCAGCCCCCAGACTGCGAGCTTCGTGGCCGACGGATCCGGCCAGAATATCTGGGCGTGCAAGGCCCTGCGTATTTAAGGTTTCAAGCACAGAGGCGGTTTTCTCCACCAAAGCGCTGCGCACATCCTGCGGAAATGCGCCATCAATGATAATGGCCTGAAAATCGATGACCGAGCAACAGGTCAACGCCGCCTGGGCCAAATAATTTGCACTGTCCTCAATCCATTGATCCAGAACCGGTCCAAATGTCGTCCAGGCATTGGGAGAAACCCAGATGGGTGAGGGGTCAATGCTTTGCTGTGTCAGCGCAAACTCCAGACTGGCCAGTGACACCTTGTCGAGCAATTGCCCACTGCCATGTCTGCCAACAGCTATGGGCAAAGAACCCAGCGCTCCGGCATTGCCGGTGGGTCCGGAATAGACCGCATGGTCAACCACAATGCCGCCGCCGATAAAATAGCCGATAAAGAAATAGGCAAAATTACTCAACTCTGGCGCATGGCGCATCGTCAATTCTGCGCGACAGGCCGTTGTGGCATCATTTTGAACATGGACTGGAAGCTTTGTCAGCTCAGCTATTCTGCTGGCCACATCAATTTGCTTCCAGTCAGCAAGGCCGGCATCAACAGAGCCACCCTGCCCCACTGCTTGCGCCCAGTTCCAAAGCTCGAAGGGCATGGCCACACCGATGCCGCTAATTCTGTAGTGCAGAGCAGCAGGCACAACGTCCAGAATGTCCGGCAACTCCGATTGCAGAAAATCCAGAATGGCATCAGGAAGCGGATAGGCGTAAGCCCTGCTGGCAGAGGCCCGGATGGCGCCGGCAAAATCCATCAACACCAGTTCGGATGTGCGCCGCCCGATTTTCAGACCAATCGAGTACGCGCCATCAGGATTCAAGGCTGCAGCAGAATCCTGCTGATTGGCCGCGCCACGCGGCGGGTCCTGCCGCAGCAGCAAGGCGTCCTCTTCCAGATCATCCAGAATGCGGGAAACGGTCTGCGCAGATAACCCACTGCGTTGGACAATGTCGGCCGCCTGCAGCGAGCCGTACTGCCGGAGCAGGCTCATCACCACGCGCTCATCATAAGTGCGCGTCACAGCCGCATTTGTACTGTCACTATCACTGCTTGTCAGAGGAAGGGTCACACCCTGTACTCCATGTTTGTGCCAAAGCCCGACTGCTCATATAGGAACCAATTGTGACGGGTGTTTGGGAACAATCTCTCATATGTCAATTTATGCGGATCATGAGGTGGAGAATTGACGGGTTGCCCTCAATCAGAGCGATTTTTCAATGGCCGCCTTGTCAGGGATACTGGGCTGTGCACCAAAAATCGTACAGGCCAAGCTGCCGGCGACGGATGCACGTGACAGGGCATCTTCTACTGAAAACCCCTGATCCAGCGCTGCCGCAAAAGCTCCCGTGAAGGTGTCACCTGCTGCGGTCGTGTCCTTGACATCAACCGCCAGCGCCTTGCCATGATGGTTGCCCGCCGGTCCAAAACTGAAGGCACCCTTGTTGCCCAATGTCACGATCACATTATTCCCGGTCTGCTGTGCCAAAGCCTCGGCAGCCTTCACTGAATCAAACCCTGCTGAAATACCGGCCCCAAAGGCCACGATCAATGCCTCAGTCTCGTTCACCACCAGCCAGTCAATCACAGCCAGTTCTTCATTGGACAGCTTGTATGCCGGGGCCACATTGTGAATGATCTTCAGGCCAAGCTCACGCGCCTTCAAATGGGCCAGATGGGTTTCCTTTTCCGGCACCTCATTCTGGGTGAGCAGATAGCCTTCGACCTGTTTTAACACGTCTAACTGTGAAGCAACCGCATTGGCGTTCGCGCCACTGGCAACAGCAATTGCGTTCTCGCCATTCTCATCAACCGTGATATTGGCAATGCCCGTTGGCGCATCCACCGTCGTGATCTGAGACAAATCCACGCCGTCACGCTTCAGATTTTCCAGCGCCAGATCGGCGAAAGCATCTTTGCCAACGGCCCCAACCATCAGCGTTTCGCTGCCAGCACGGCGCGCCGCCAATGCCTGATTGGCCCCTTTGCCACCAGGAATAAGCTGATAGGATTCGCCTTTGACCGTCTCACCAGGGCCCGGAATGCGGGCTGTGCGGGTGACGATGTCCAGATTGATGGACCCAAATACAATAATCATGAAATTGCCCAGCCTTTTCCCACGTGCCTGCGAAGTGTCATATGCACGCAACAAAAGTCAAGGTTGTAAAACACATACTATCAATCTCTAGTTTAAACCAGCCATGTTTCGGGATTTTCAATTGGCTCATTGCGTGAGGCTTTTTGCAATCCAATCACACAGCGCACAATAACCCACACAGCGATGGCCAAAATCAACACAAATCCTATCGCAACCAAGGTCAGGACAAGGGATACGAAAAACATCAGCATTCCGATCCAGAAGGTGCGGATGAGGAAGGTATAATGTGTCTGGAGCCATGGAGCCGCCTTGCCGCGGTTCATGTAAGCAAAAACCAGGCCGACAATGCAGGTTATGCCAACCACAAAACTGACCAGATAGAGAATGTAAACCAGCCGCACATTGTTCGGGCCGGGTGACATCCAATCATCAATCTGTTTTTCAATCTGATCGTCATCCTGTGTCATGGCGCCATCCCCGAATTAGTTTGCTTGCAATCTATGCTGTCTTGCAGACTTCGGCATGTCAAGCAAATGCGGCAAGCGTGATCAGAGACAGAACACAGGTAATAATAATGACCTGCGCAATATCATCTGTACGCACATCATAGAGCATCGCCAGACTGAACGACATGGCACCTGCCGGCGCTGCAGCCGCCAGCATAAACTGGTTGCTGACATTATCCGTGCCCACAGATAGCGTAAGGCCAAGCCACATGGATGCAGGAAACATGATGAGTTTGAGCAGGGTGAAGGTCATGACCACCTTGTCCGGCCGAAACCTTGTCTGGGAAAGCACAACGCCCAAAGCATAAAGAGCAACCGGTGCCGCGCCTGCCCCGGAAAAACCGACAAAGGTATTCACTGGTGCCGGGACTGTGAAACCGGCCAGGTTAAAAACAAGGCCAACCACAATGGCCTGAAGCATCGGAACCTTGGCAATGCCGAGCGCAATAGAGCCAGGACTTACCTTGCCAAGACTGATGATTTGAAGTGCCAGCATGGCCCCGCCAAAGGCCACAATTGCATCCAGGGTCACAATGCTGGTGATCGGCAGTACGTTGGTTTCGCCGTAGAGCAGAACTGACATGGGCAGCACATACAGCGCATTGTTGCCAAATACTCCGCAAAACCCAAGCAGAAGCGACTCTTTTCGCGTGCGCCGAAACAGACGATGAGCCACCATAAAGCCACAGCTGAAAATGATGATCTGAACCAGAAGATAGACCAGAATTGGCGCAAGGCTGAAACTTTGGATTGACGAGTTAGCGATCAGCCCAAACACATAGATCGGCAGCAAAACAGACATGGCAAACCGGTTCAGCAGACGCGCATCGTCAACGCTGGATTTACCAGCCCGCCCCATACCAAACCCGAAGGCCATAATAGCAAAGACCGGCAGAATGGGGTCCATCAGGACTTGCAGAATTTCCAATGCTGAAACCTTGTGGGAAACCAGGGCCTGGACCCAATTGGGAACTGCTACCCTAGGGCGCGGTTCCGATGCTGCTCTCATAGTCTGATCTGAGCTGCCGGAAAAGCGCAATATAGTCGATATTCACGTAATTCATACGCATTTCCAGCGCCTCGTGAAAGCGCTCTTCATCAGGCTTGTCTGTGTAAAACATCACCTCAAGCCCGGCAGCCTGACATTCATAAATCCGGGATGCGTCAAACGAATCTGTATTGAACTCCACAATACTGGCATGGTGTTCTTCTATGGCAGCTTCCGGGCTGCCCGCATTGCTCCAATGCACCATGCGGCGCACGTCAGGACAGTGCTGAAACATCTGTTGGCGCATCTGTGGATCGAAGGAAAAGGTGAAGCAACGGTCAGCAATATCGAGCTTGCGCACCACGCTTGCAACCTGCTCACAATCCGCCCGTTTGATTTCCAGATAGAAACCGGCCCGGTCGGCAAAGGCCGCAAGATAGGCTTCAAGACGCGGTATGACCTCGCCTTCAAAGCGCGGCGCGAACCAGCGACCCGCATCCAGCCCGTCAATCTCAGTGCTGCTTAGCTCGGAAATGGCACCAGAACCATTGGTCGTGCGGTCGACAGTGTCCTCATGCAAGACATAAACCACACCATCTGATGACTGATGGATATCCAGTTCAATAATCGAACCGCCCAGCTTGAGCGCCGTTTCGGCCGCGGCAAATGTGTTTTCAGGAGCACTCAGACGTGCGCCCCGATGACAGACCATTTTCGTTTGATGCACGGCTTGTTCCAATGCTTGTAACACCAGTACTTTGGCATGCGTATAGAGGCATGAATACACACTCTAGAACGTTAATTATCAATACGGGATCATTTGACCGAATTGGGGCGTTGCTGGTGAAGCACCGTTTACGCCGCAATTACCTCTACTACAAGTAGATTCCAGCAGGTGTGCAGATCCTGCCATATGAACAATTAATGCTCTAGAGTCCGGACCCTAGTAACCCATCATGCCGCGAATGGCCGGGAGCACACTGGCCGCAAAAATGCCAACCCCGCCGCCAATTGCCAACCGCAACCCCAGTCCGCCCAGATTTGGGGCCAGGCCCGAAAGAATGCCGCAAACCACAGCATACCAGGCGATTGTTGTTCCGTCGATTTCCATAAATCCTCCCAAGGCCGGAAACGCCGCAATGTTGGTGCGCACCCGGGACAGTGTCAAGTCGCTGGATACTGCTACTCCAGCAGCAGATCTTCAAGCGGGTCATGTTCAGCCACGAAATGGCCCGGCAAGCGTTCCAGCAGCTTCGGCAGGTATGGCGTGTCGTCGCCCATTCGAGAGGGCAGGAACCGCAGCCGCGCCATGGGATCAATCGGCGAGGTCCGTTCGCCCTTCAACCGCAGCCGTTTGCGACTTTTTTCGATTTGAGGATCAGGAATCGGAACCGCTGAAATGAGTTGTCGTGTGTAAGGATGCTGAGGGTTTTTGAACAAATCGTCACGATTCGCCATTTCCACCACGCTGCCCAGATACATCACAAGAATGCGATGAGATATTTCCCGAACCACAGACAGATCGTGAGAAATAAACAGGTAGGACAAATCGGATTCAGCCTGCAATCCGCCAAGCAATTCCAGTATCTGCGCCTGTATAGAGACATCCAGCGCAGACACCGCCTCGTCACAAATAACCAGTTTGGGCCTTAGAATAGTGGCCCGGGCAATGCCAACACGCTGGTTTTGGCCTCCAGACAATTCGTGCGGATACCGGTTGATCATGGCCGGTTCCAATCCGACCCGTTCCATCTGTGCCGCAATAAGGGCCTTGCGATCAGCTTTTGTGGCGTCACGCCGAAAGATGCGCAGTGGCTCCATAATGGAATCGCCGATGGTCATGGCCGGGTTGAGGCTTGCCATCGGGTCCTGAAACACAATCTGCAAATCTTTCCGCTTCTGGTTCATGGCGTGTCGGTCCAGCGCGGTCAGATTGGAGCCAAGCCAGGTAACTGCGCCAAAGGTTGACGGGATCAATTGCAGGACAGCACGTGCAAGAGTGGATTTTCCTGATCCGGATTCACCGACAATGCCGATGGTTTCCCCGGGCCTTAAAGCGAAACTCACACCATCGACGGCGCGCAACAAGGCCGGTTTTGCAAAGAAGCCGCTGCTGATCTGGAAATGAACCTTCAGATCATCCACGTTCAGGAAATCTGTCTGCTCGAGGCGCGGTTGATACGGTTTGATTTGCCTGTCCGACCCTGACTTGCCGTCGAGACGCGGCATCGCCTCCAACAGCATTTTTGTGTAGTCATTTTGCGGCGCGTAGAAGATGTCATCTGCCGAACCTTCCTCGACATAACGCCCATG
>CAZOCA010000213.1:0-6021 GCA_964578105.1 uncultured Pararhizobium sp. | reverse complement strand
GGATATCACCGAGCTGCCCTTCAATACCGTCACATCCAACAGATCCAATTTAGAATTTGAATTTTGATGCAAAGCAGCATGCGTCCTGGTTATGGGCGTTTGGCCATATGTTATTGGACAGCATTTGGGTGCGACAATACGCTCCAGCGGCTGTTAAAAACAAAATCCCGGATTGGGAGGAATTGCGAATATGAAAAATTCAAAGAAAGCCTCTGCATTACTTGTTTCAGTAGGGCTCTTTGCGGCTGTTACTGCAAGCGCTGCGAATGCGGAAACATTTACAATAACGTCCTCATCTTTTCCTGATAACGGTTTGATGGATTCAAAATACGCAGGCAAAGGCGGCCCGCGTAAGTGTGACGGAGAAAATATTTCTCCCCAACTATCCTGGTCGAACCCTCCAGAGGGGACAAAAAGCTACGCGATTGTGGTGACTGATGCCGTTGGTCAGCATGGGCTTGGTGTTGACCATTGGACTGCCTATGGCATTCCGGTTTCGACCACTTCATTGCCTGAAGGCGAGGGCAGTGGGCCGTCTTCCGCCTTCGTTGGTGGTCTCAACATCACGAAGAAGGACATCTATCTTGGTCCTTGCCCTGATGTTGGCGATGCGCCTCACCACTATGAATTCATGCTGGTTGCGCTTTCGCTGGAACCTGACGCGTTGGAAGCCGGGCTGACAAGGCTGGAGCTGTTTGAAGCGATGAAAGATCACAGCATTGCTGCAACGAGTTTCGTTGGTCGTTACGCCCGAAACAAATAAGCCTCAAACCGTGTCCCGCGATTGATTTTGCGGGACACCTTATACGAGTTTTGTTGGCCTGCTCGGCAATATCTAATGCCCGTCTCCCAACTGACCAAAGCGACCTTCTGCCCATCGTGAGAAGCGCAGAACGGGGTAGCAATACAGGAAATAGAAGAAGGCGATCAGCATGTAGATAAACATGATGTCGCCGGGCATGCGCATGATGGCAACTTCGCCCTGACGGGTCAGTTCTGCGATGCCAATGACTGACAGTACAGCTGTACTTTTGATCACAATCACATAGACGCTTGCCATTGGCGGGATGGTCAGCTTCAAAGCCTGCGGAATGATGACATTGCGATAGGTCTGGGTTTTTGACATGCCAACCGAGCGCGCAGCTTCGCTTTGTCCGCTGGGTACGGCAATTATCGCCGAGGCCACGATCTCCGTCACATAGCTGGAGGTGTAAAGCGACAGCGAGACAACAGCTGCTGTGTAGCTGTCGAATGAAAGCCATGCGATGCCCAGGGATGGCAGCACAAAATAGATGATATATAATTGCACCAGATAGGGCGATCCGCGCAGCACGTGCAGATAAGCGTTGATGAACTTTTCCAGCACGTAAAAGCCGAGGGTTTTCCCGATACCCAGAGTAAAACCGATCAGCGATCCACACACGATCGAGATCATGGATATCTGAAACGTTATCCAGAGTCCCTTCAGAAGAAAGGGCCAAAGGCTCTGAACGATGGAGAATTTTTCTGCGATCATTTCCACATCAATTCTCCTTAATTGGATTTCCAGGCGCTACCGCCCAATTTTTTCTGAACGATGCCAGACAGCACCAGCATCATTGCGTAGATACCCAGATAACAGACGGCTGTTGTGACATAGCTTTCGGTTGCAATCACTGTCTCTGAGAACATCTGGAGCCCGGCTCCCATCAACTCGAAGACGGCAATGATGGACAACAAGGACGTATCCTTGATCAGCACTGCGGTCTGGCCCAGCAAGGGGGGCATCACATTTGAAATCGCTTGCGGCAGAGTGACATTCACCAGCGTTTGTTGCGGTGTCATGCCAACGGACAGGGCGCCCTCGATCTGGCCGCGATTGACAGATTCAATGCCCGCCCGAATGATCTCGCCCATATAGGGTGCTGTATGAATGGTCAGGGCAATAATGCCGGTTTCTGTCTCGTCGAAAAAATCGCCATAGCCGCGGGGCAGAAGGGCTGGAAGGCCATAATAGACAATATAGATCTGGATGAGCAGCGGCGTTGATCGGATGAATTGAATGTAGCCGGCAACCGGACGCCAGATCATCGGATTTTCGGACATCCGCGCAAGCGCGAGAAAGGTCCCGATAATCAATGACAAAACGAGGCAAAGCGCAGAAATCCAGAGCGTTTGCCCGACACCGGCAACAAAGACATCGGCATATTGTCCGACAATTCGAAAATTAAAGTAGTTCTGAAGCCATTCCATAATCTATCCGAGGGCGTTGACACGCAGCCCAAAGCGGTGGGGCGGTAGGAGGTATCCGGGGCACCCTGAGGCGCCCCGAAACAGATTTTACTTGTGGTCGGCTTCCCAAGCAGTGGAATTCCACCAGTATTCAAGCTTCTCGTCCAAACGGCCATCGGCACGGATCAGGCGCATGTAGTTGTTGAGCGCCAGCAACAGATGCATGGAGTCTGGACGTGTTGCAAAGCCAAGAGGCTCTTGGGCAAGCAGGCCATCCAATACCTTGATTTCTTCAATTGAACTCATGAAGCCGGCAATGGTTGCCTTGTCAGAGAGACCGGCTTTTGCGCGGCCGGACACAACAGCCTGAACCACTTGAGCCGTACCACCAGCAAATTCCTTCAAATCAGCCTCTGGAAGCACCTTGCGTGCTGTTTCCGCCCAGGAAGATGCCTGTGTGGCACCAACGGACACATCAGCGGAATTCAGGTCCTGCCATGTTGTGTAGCCAGAGTCTTTCAGGGCAAATGCAATGGTTTCCGAGAAGAAGACAGGCTCGGTGAACACAATCTGCATGTGACGTTTTGCAGTTGGTGTCATATCAGCCGCGATGAAATCCGCTTTGCCAGATGACAGGGAAGGGATCAGACCTTTCCAGTCATAATCCTGAATGATCAGTGTGACTTCCATGTCATCGGCCATCATCTGTGCAAGCTCAATGGCAAAGCCTGTGCGCACGCCGTCTTTATTGACGAAGCTTACGGGAGGACCCTGTGTCTGCACAGCAATGGTCATTTCACCCGTGCGCACGATTTTTTCCATCGTGGTTTCTGCCCAGGAAGCAGTTGAAGTCAGGGCAAGTACGGCTGCGCTGACGGTGGTTGTAATGAGTGTTGTCAGTTTCATTTTCTGATGTTCTCCACTTTGGTTTCTAGACAGTTGATTTTGGAGCTCATGATAAAAGCGCTGTTTTTCAGGTTTTTGCGCCGGTTTATCTCATCATGCTCTCCTGACGAACTTGTTTGACTCTTAAAGAATTTGCCTCAGGAAATCCTGCGCACGGTCAGTTTGCGGATGGTCAAAGAAATCGTCCGGGTTGTTTTCTTCCACGATCGCCCCTTCATCCATAAAAATCACGCGATGTGCGGCTTCGCGCGCAAAGCCCATTTCATGGGTGACAACGGCCATGGTCATGCCATCGGCTGCAAGGCCGCGCATCAGTTCCAGAACGCCGCCAACCGTTTCAGGGTCCAGCGCTGAAGTTGCCTCATCAAACAGCATGACTTTCGGCTTCATGGCCAGCGAGCGGGCAATGGCTACACGCTGTTGCTGACCGCCGGACAACATGGAAGGGTAATTGTTGCCGCGATCAGGAATGCCGACTTTGCCCAGCAAATCATTTGCAATTTCTTCTGCTTCTTTCCGGCTGCGTTTGGCCACGATCATCTGCGGCATGACAATGTTTTCCATGGCGGTTTTATGCTGGAACAGATTGAAGTGCTGGAAGACCATGCCAACTTCGGCGCGCAGAGCATTGATGTTGGTCTTCTTGTCAGTAACGTTCACACCATCAATGGTAATTGTGCCGCTGTCTACGTCGTTCAACCGGTTGATCGATCGAAGGAGCGTTGATTTCCCTGAGCCGGATGGACCAATGATGACAACGACTTCGCCCCGATCAATATGGTTGGTTACATTGTTTAATGCGTGAACCGGCTCTGGGCGTGATTTCAGATGGTAGGTCTTGCTGACCTTGTCGATCACAATCATTGGATCATTCATACGGCACGTCCCTCCCGACCGGTTAGGCGGCCACTGAAACAAAACTCGACGGGACCCGTCAAGATTGCGTTTCTACTTTCTTCAACGATCACATTAACCGATCCGGCTAACATGTCCACGACCATCTCTTTTTTGTTTGTCAGTCCCAACAATTGCGCGGCGCGTGCAGCAACACATGCCCCCGAACCGCAGGCTTTTGTAAGAATGCCGGGACGTTCGAAAACAGAAAGCCGGATAAGACTATTGCTCATTTTCTGCGCAACGCCAACATTTACCTTTCGCGGGAAAAGCGGATCATCCTGAATTGGCCGCGCCAAAGCCGCTACATCTAGGGCATCAAGATCATCAACAAAGAAGACAATATGCGGATTGCCAATGTTAAGTGCGACGCCGTTTTTCAGCGGCCCATTGCTTAGTGGAATGTTCAGCGCGTCGACATCCCTGGCCAATGGTATTGCACGCCAATGGGTTGAAATCTTTCCCATTTCCACGCTTATCTGCTGCTTGTCCCGGCGCCAGCAACGCAAGGGCCCGATCGCAGTTTCAAGCACAATTTCATCCAGCCCTGTCTCTTCCAGCATCAGCCATGCAAAGCACCGCGTGGCATTGCCACAAGCTTCAGCATCCTGCCCATCAATGTTGATGATCCGCATGAAGGCATAAGCGCCGTTGGAAGCCCCATCTGTGGTTGGCGGTTCTATGACTAAAAGTTGATCGCCGCCGATGCCGGTATTGACGTCGCAGATTTGAACAGTCTCTTTGACCGTTGGATTATAAGGGTTTTTGCGAGCATCCACGATCACAAAGTGATTATGCAATCCCTGCATCTTCACAAACGCTCGTCCTGATGACGGGACGATGCGGGACCAGTCGATTTTTTGCATTTGTGGGAAACTCGCTGGCGATGCGCCGTGTAGACCATAGGCGGGGTCTCAAACTTTGGACCCTTGGCAACGGATATGCAAGCGATTGTGTTTGAGCCTCGCCGCCCGCTCAATTATTATGGGCAGCGAGGCTTTTCATGTGTCGTTGATCAGTTCAGCAGTTTCTCGGCAGGCACATAGTCGTAGCCAAGAGACTGGGCAACGGGTTCGCACGTGACTTTGCCATTGCACACATTCAGACCATTGCGCAGATGCGCATCCTTGGACAGAGCAGCTTTCCAACCCAGATTTGCAATCCTCACAGCGTGGGGCAGTGTGGTGTTGTTGAGTGCATATGTGGAGGTTCTGGCAACACCGCCTGGCATGTTGGCCACGCAATAGTGCACAATTTCGTCGACCACATAGGTTGGCTCGGCGTGTGTTGTTGCTTTTGAAGTTTCAAAACAACCACCTTGATCAATGGCAACATCCACCAGAACAGATCCGTTTTTCATGGTGCCGAGCATCTCTCTGGACACCAGCTTTGGGGCGGCGGCACCGGGAACCAGTACTGCGCCGATGACAAGATCAGCCTCGGCGACGCTGGCGGCCAGGTTGGCGCGGTTTGAATAGAGCGTTTTGACACGGGAGCCAAAATGCGCATCCAGGCGTTCAAGGGCCTCCGGGCTTCGGTCCAGTATGGTGACATCTGCGCCAAGACCAACGGCCATTTGCGCCGCGTTGTAACCCACAACACCGCCACCGATAATCAATACGATTGCTGGCGCTACGCCAGGTACACCGCCCAGTAGAATGCCGCGGCCACCATGAGATTTTTCGAGCGCTGTGGCACCTGCCTGAATGGACATCCGCCCAGCAACCTGGCTCATTGGTTTAAGCAGCGGGAGCCCTCCAAGGCGATCTGTGACGGTTTCATAGGCGATGCAAACAGCGCCGGATTTGACAAGATCTCTTGTCTGGTCGGGGTCTGGCGCAAGATGCAGATATGTATAGAGAATTTGACCTTCGCGCAGTTGCGCGCGCTCTACGGCCTGTGGTTCTTTTACTTTCACAACCATATCGCATTCCGCGAAGATTTCTGCAGCCGTATCAACGATCCGCGCGCCACCGGCGAAGGCGCGGGCAATGGCCACGCGCTGTTTCT
>CAZOCA010000212.1:0-6024 GCA_964578105.1 uncultured Pararhizobium sp. | reverse complement strand
ACCCCGGGCGCCTTCAGGCTCATGGCATATCTTGTGGCAAATGCCTGAGCCACAAACAGTCGGCGCAACGCAGTCAGAAAATCTGCAAGCCGGTGTCTGGCTGATTGCGGATATGAGCCTCAACATCTGGGCCATATCCATCGTCAAGACATTGGGTGGCGGCTATCCGTCCTGGCAGATTGTGTTCTTGCGTGCGCTGGTGGGGCTGGTGCTTCTGCTGCCCTGGGTCTGGCGGGAGCGGCAGGCTTTTGCGAAGATTGAGCATTGGGGATTGCAATTCCTGCGCATTGTATTGTCGACCATTACTCTGACGGCCAGTTTTTTTGCGGTTGCGCGCCTGCCATTGGCGCTGTTCATGACCATGAATTTTACCCGGCCCCTGATGTTGATTGCCATGGCCGCTTTTGTACTAGGCGAAAAGGTGCCGCTGGTTCGATGGCTGGCGGGCGCTGTAGGCCTCATTGGCATTCTGATTGCACTCAGCCCGGACAATGTGCCCTGGTCCTGGGGGCTGCTGGCGGTCACAATCACCGTGTTTTCCGGAACCGCTGCGATCATCGTAACGCGAAAACTGAAGGGCACGCCAGCGGTTGTGATGATGGTTTTTTACACAGCTGGTTTGGCACTTTTGACCGCGCTGCCGGCGAGCCAGACATGGGTGTCCATTGTGCCGGGTCATTTGCCATTCTTATTGGCCGTTGGGGTCTTTTCACAATGCGCGCAGTTCTGTTTCTTGCAGGCGCATTGGAAAGGGGATGCGGGCTTTCTTGGGCCGCTTGGCTATTCCAGCCTGATTATTTCCGCAGCGGTGGGCTTTCTGGTGTTCAATGAAGTGCCGACGCTGAACACCATCATCGGTGCCACCATCATTGTGCTGGCGACGGCGCTTCTATCGTTTCAGTCAAAGCACTGAGTAGAAGAAGCGTGCCGAGACGATAATCAGAAACACACCGAAGGCGATCTCCATCTGACGTTTGGAAAGTCCATGGGCCAGTTTCACACCCACCGGCGCAACCAGCATGCTGATCGGCATGATCAGGATGAAGGCCAGCAAGTTGATGTAGCCGAAAGAAAAGGGCGGCAGATCAGGATTGCCCCAGCCATTCACGACATAGGTGAGGGCACCTGGTATGGCGATCAGCGCACCAAGACCCGCAGACGTTGCGACAGCCTGATGGATGGGACGGCCATAAGAGGTCATGAAAACATTGTTCAGATTGCCGCCGCCAATGCCCATGAAGGTGGAAATGAACCCGATGAAGAAACCAACACCGCCTTTGACGGGCTGTCCGGGCAGATCTTCGCCAAGGCTCCATTTGGCGCGGTTGAAAAGCATTTTGACAGCGATCAAGAGTGCCACGACAGCAAATACGAGTTTCAGCACTTCTCCGGAGACAAAGGCGACAATAAAGGATGCAATTATCACTCCCAAAGGCACCATGAAAACCCAATTACGCAGCAGAGCTTCATCGGGCGCGCCGCGCTTTTGATGGGCGCGGAAGGAACGAATGGAGGTCGGAATGATGATGGCAAGAGACGTGCCGACAGCAATGTGAGCCTGTACTTGTGGGGCGACACCCTGAAAGTTCAGGAACTCGATGAGAATTGGCACCAAAACGGCCCCGCCACCAATGCCGAACAGACCTGCCAGAATGCCGGTTACACCGCCTGCCGCTGCCATGGAAAGCACCATGATAATCAGGGTGCCAGTATCAAGTGAAGACATCATAATCGCTAAAATCCAACCGTTTGCGCGGGTATCGATAGACTATTGCAGCGCAAACTCAACGGTTATTTTGAATCTGTTCATTTTCTGATCATCTGTGGTGACGCTGTTCGATCAGCTTCACAATCTGCCGTCCAGCCTCTGCCACCGGGCCATCATTTGGCACATGAATGATGGGTGTCTTGGCCTGAAAATCGAGCTTCTGTTGGGCCAACCTTGCGGACAGGTTTGTGTCGCTGTTGCGTCCGCGATTGGTAAGTCGCCCGGCAAGAATGGCAGGGTCCACATCCAGATGAATGATTTGCAATTGTGCGAAGGCTGCTTCCAGTTGACCCAATGCACGGCGTGCACCGTTCAGAATTGCCAGGCCACCCTGATCCACATGATCTTTGGCGGAAGCGGGTATGGCATAATGTAGATCATGAGCTTGCCAGGTTGTGGCGAATGCACCTGCCTCTTTGGCCGACAGGAATTGCGCAAGTTCCATCGTGTCATGATCTTCGTGACCCTTGTCAGAAGGGCGCGTCACAATACGGCGGACGAACTGAATTTCCTTGCGGTCCTGCAGTTCTGCGCGCAACCAATTTATGAGCGTGTCTTTTCCTGAGCCACTCGGGCCGACAATTACAAAAACGGTTCCGGTCGGGTGGCCAGTGGTGTGATCTGTCGTTTGATCAGGCATCAGCTTACCCGCTGTCCTTGCCGCCAGACAGACCGGACGAGCGGCACATCGTCATTGCTGTGCCGGACCCTGACAAGATCAGCACGTAACCCAGTTGCAACGCGTCCCCGGTCGTCCAGGCCAACGGCTTTTGCAGGTGTTGCGGTGACCATGGCAATGGCTTTTGGCAATGACATGTCGGGATCATCTGCCAGCACAAAGGGGGCATGCATGATGCTGAATGGCACGTAATCAGATGACAGAACATCAAGCACACCGGCTTTTGCCAAATCAGCAGCGGCAATATTGCCGGAGTGGGAGCCGCCGCGCACAACATTTGGTGCACCCATCAGCACGCTCAAACCTGCAGTGTTAGAGGCTTTGGCGGCTTCCAGACTGGTTGGAAACTCGGCAAGCCGAACACCGAAATCGATGGATTCCTGCACGTGATCCAGATTGGCATCATCATGACTGGCCATGGGTATGCCGCGTTCGTTGCAAATATTGGCAAGCAATTTACGGTGCGGATCTGAATAACGCTCAGATCGGGCGATGCGCTTTTTCACAAAAATATCAAAGGCTTCGTCTGAAAGGCCTTTCATGGTTTTGTAGTAAAGTGTGTATTGCTCCATGGTTTGGAACTGTCGTTGTCCCGGCGCGTGATCCATCAGCGAGACGAGCCGGATTTCCTGTACGCCGTCGAATTGTGCAAATTGTTCCATCACATCAGATGCAGACACTTCGCACCTTAAATGCAGCAAATGCTCTGCACGCAGTCGCCCTTCATGGCCCGCTTTTTTAAGAGCATCCGCCATCTTGCGCATTTCATCTTCTTCGAAATCGTTGCCTTCATTGTTTGTACCAATGCGCAGGCAGTCCAGGACGGTGGTGATGCCAGCCGCTGAAATCTGTGCGTCATGGGACTGGATGGCAGCTGTTACATTCCAGCGCTGGCCGGGGCGCGGCGAATAGTGGCCTTCCAGGTGATCGGTGTGCAGTTCCACCAGTCCGGGTAGCAGATAGTCGCCCTCAAAATCATCACCGATGGTCGAGGACCCTGGAGTGATGTCAGCAATCAGGCCATCCCGTACTTGCACCGAGCCGTGGATAATCTCGGTTTCCAGAATGATGTTGGCGTTGCGAAAAACGGTTTCGGAACTCACAGCGATTGAGCCTTTGTGGTTGGTGATGAGGCGATTGGGCCAAGCGGTATTGCGGTGTGAATGATAAAGGGTGCGCCTTTTTCGACCTCGCAAAACAATGTCAGATGATCACACATCAACTGGCTTCGCAGAAGCGGATCAAACAGCGATTTTAGAATATCTTCCATCTGGTCAGCCTCCGCGTCCGGAACAGCTCCGGTTAATGTCATATGAAAGCGAAAGGCGTCAAAAATATATGGATAGCCCCATTGTTGCAGATAGGCGCGTTGTTGCTCTTCCAACCGGTCCGGATTGCGTCTTGCATAATCCGCTTCGCTCAAGGGCGCGCGAAAAATGTCAAAGTAGCGAACAATTTCCGCAGCAAACCGGCTCAGATCACTTGGGTTGCTATCGGGCACCAGCGCAAAGAAATGGCCCAATCGCCCAACTTTCAATCTTGGCATCGCAAAGGCTTCGCGGCTTTTACAGAACCGCTTCATAGCGTTGACAAGCTGGTCTTCGCTTTGGTCTTCTGACAGATGGAAGGGGGCTTTCAACGTGCCGTGAAATCCATAATGCCGGGGCGCGGTTGTCAGGTCTGCAAGGCGGTCTGCGCTCAAGGTGCTAGTGTGGGTACTATTTGGAGTGCCGTGGACTGGCTGTTTGTAAAACACACCTGAATAGGCATCGCGCCCCAGCCATTCAGCAGCAATTTGGGTCAGACTGTGATTGACAGGAGGCGTGTAAAAGAGGGCATAGCGCATGTGTGGACTGCTTGTTGATGAAACAATTGGGCGCCGATTGAGGGGGAGCCGGATTCGAATGCAACTTCATTATGACAGACGCGGCGTAATATTTTGATGAATGTTTTGAATGCTTGCCTTCAAAATTGAAATGGAAGTGTTGCTTACTCTTCGTTAAAAGGAGAGCGCTTGCTACAAATCCATGCAATGAGTCCATGCAGTTCCCGCATGCGATTTCATATCTCCCAAAGGACAACATCATGACTTCCGAACTCGACACACGGCTAGATAGCGCCAAGACAATTGCCAAGGGTGCCGGAGACATGGCGCTGAATTTCTTTCAGGATATCGGTGAGCTGATTATTGAAAGCAAGGGCGTTCAGGACATGGTGTCCAATGCGGACCGGGATGTGGAAACCTTTGTGCGCGCAGAATTGGCGAAGCACTTTCCAGATGATGGCATCGTTGGCGAAGAACATGCCAATGTGGAAGGTACATCCGGCTATACTTGGGTGATTGATCCGATTGATGGCACAGCCAATTTCGTCAACAACATTCCGGCCTGGTGCGTCATATTAGCCTGTGTCCATGACGATGAAACAAAAATCGGTGTCATTTATGCGCCGTGGAATGATGAGTTGTTCTGGGGCGCCAAAGGCAAGGGTGCCTGTGTCAATGATCACGCGATGAAAACGGCAGAGACCGAAGGATTCCATGATGGTAATTTCGGCGTTGGTATGAACGGTCGTACCGAAACCAGTCTGGTTGTCGACTTCATCAAAGTGCTGGTGGAAAAGGGTGGCCTGTTTTACCGCAATGCCTCTGGCGGACTAAGTCTTGCCTACGTCGCCGCTGGCCGGTTGATCGGTTACGCTGAGCCGCATATGAATGCCTGGGATTGTCTGGCAGGCCAATTGTTGATCGCCGAGGCTGGCGGAATTATTGAAAAGCAAAGCGCCGATCAGATGCTCAAGACCGGTGGTCGCGTTATTGCCTCAACACCCGTGCTTTTTGATGATCTGTTGGTCATGAGCGACAACACTTTCCCGGTTTAAAATTCGATAATTTTGTTCTGTGAGTCAGCCCATTCATGCGCTGGCAATCTGTTTTTTTAATTAGCCGAATAAAGAATTGATTGTCCGGCCCAGAATCTTGTCCTAGGCTATCCCGGAGACATCAAGATCTCTGGGAGGACACTATGAAAAATACATTTACAGTCGTATCGGCTGGGCTGTTTGCTGCGCTTATGGCAACACCCGCCATGGCTGCTGACAAACTCACCTATTATTGCAGTGCGCAAGAAGACTGGTGCCAATTGATGGCGAACGGTTTTCAGGATGCGACTGGAATCAAAGTCAATATGACCCGCAAAAGCTCCGGTGAGACTTTTGCCCAGATCAAGGCCGAAGCTGCAAATCCAAAGGGCGATATCTGGTGGGGCGGTACGGGCGATCCGCATTTGCAGGCAGCCGAAGAAGGCTTGACTGAAGCTTATGTTTCGCCAATGCGCAAAGAATTGCAGGACTGGTCGATTTCACAGGCAAGCTCTGCCGGGGACAAGACAATCGGAATTTACTCCGGTGCCCTTGGTTATGGCTACAATGAAGATCTGCTGACCAAAAACAATCTGCCAGTTCCTGCCTGCTGGAAGGATCTGCTGAAGGCTGAATATAAAGGCCATGTGCAGATGGCAAATCCGAATTCATCTGGCACCGCCTACACAACACTTGCCACGATTGTGCAGCTGTTTGG
>CAZOCA010000211.1:0-6027 GCA_964578105.1 uncultured Pararhizobium sp. | reverse complement strand
GTGATCTGCAACAATCCTGACCCTGTGTGAGCCGGTGAGATCAGAATGCATGGCAAACCAGATCGGCTGATTGATACCCAGCTCCGCTTTGACAACGACAAGACCTGCTTCCAAGGCGAGGAAGTGTGGCAGGACCGCCAGGCCAAGACCCGACATTGCAGCGCTGAGTTGGGCGGACAATGTTGTCGTGCTGATCGCGGCCATATCCCCATTCAGAGTTTTGGCTATCCATTGTGCCGCTGAGATATGGGCCTGCTTCTCACTCCAGCCAATATAACGGTTTGATCGTGTGTCGCCTTTTGCAACATATGGGCGTTCTTCCAGATAGCCAGCAGATGCATATAATCCCATGCCCAATGTTCCGACACGCCTTATGGTAACATTGCCCCTGTCGGGCCGAACCATCCGGATTGCGATATCGGCTTCGCGGTGGTCCAGATTAACGGTGGCAACATCCGTGATCACATCAACCGACAAAGCAGGGTGACGACGCAGCAACTCGCACAGTGCAGGGATGATGATCGGATTGGCCAGATTCTCTGCCGTCGCAACGCGGACCTGTCCCACAGCGCCTGTGCTGTCCTGTGCTTCGACCAAAAGGCCACGCATTGTGTCTTCCAAAGCCACTGCCTTTGGCAGCAGCATCTCGCCTTCATGGGTCAGCCGATAGCCTGTCTGATGGCGTGAGAAGAGAGGCAGATCAAGAGCCGCTTCAAGCCGTGCAATCCGCCGCGAGACTGTGGCCACGCCAAGGCCAAGCTCCCGCGCCGCGATGGAAACAGCACCTGTGCGGGCTATGGCCAGAAATATACGCGTGTCGTCCCAATTGGGCGTGCTCATCAGGGCTTTCCGTTTTTGGAATAAACTGTTCCGATTTCTGACATTTATTTTCCAAATACGGAAGACTAGGCTTTGAACTTAATTGGGAGCCTGATTTGACGCTTTCTAGACAGCGTCCTCACTCAACAATCCAACCTCCCAATTGAGTCCAGCCCTAGTATTTTGCAGAGACTTTCACAGGAGACACTATGAAACACAGACACTTATCGTCCGGCCTCTCGGTTTCTGCCCTCGGGCTTGGATGTATGGGGATGAGTGAGTTCTACGGCCCGCGTGAAGATGCCGAGTCCCTCAAGGTTCTGCACCGTGCTTGCGATCTGGGTCTCAATTTTCTTGATACCGCAGATACATATGGCATTGGTCACAATGAAGAGCTTGTCGGCCGGTTTCTGCGCGAAACCCAGGCACCGATGGTGATCGCTTCCAAATTCGGAATCGTGCGCGAGCCCGGCGCCTATGAACGCCGGATCGACAACAGCGATGCCTATATAAAGCAAGCCTGCGAAGCCTCACTCACCCGGCTGGGAGTCGAACATATTGATCTTTATTATGTGCATCGGCTTAACCCGGATCACCCGATCGAAGACACGATGGAAAGCCTGTCGCGTCTGGTAACGGAAGGGAAGGTGGGCCACGTTGGTCTGTGTGAAGTAAGTGCAGATACTCTCAGACGCGCCCACGCCATACACCCCGTTGCGGCAATTCAGACGGAATATTCACTATGGACCCGCCATGTGGAGGAAGAGATTCTGCCAACATGCCGCGAGCTTGGTGTTGGCTTTGTGCCTTATTCGCCATTGGGCCGCGGTTACCTGACTGGAACCTTCTCCGCGGATACCGATTTTGCAGAGGGCGATTTTCGGGCGAACCTGCCACGCTTTCAGGCGGAGAACATGCAGGCCAACCGCCCGATCGTTGACATGCTTCATTCCATTGCCAAACAAAAAGGCGCGACGGCTGCCCAGATCGCACTGGCATGGTTGCTGGCAAAGGGCGATGATATTGTCCCAATTCCCGGCACCAAGCGTCTGAAGTACATTGAGGAAAACACGGCTGCAGCCGAGATTATTTTGACCTTGGACGAAATTCAGGAGCTTGATGCTGCTGGCGCGCCGGAATTGGTTGTCGGTGAGAGATATACAGAAGAGGGCATGAAAGGTGTTGAGGCCTAATCCTTCAACGCCCTGTCCTTCAACGCCCTGTCCTTCAACGCCCTGTCCTCAACGCCCTGTCCTCAACGCCCTTGTCTAGAAGTGAATGTTACGTAGCAAAGGGCGCAAGGTGTTCAGCATCTTGCGCCTCATTCATTCGCAAACAACGTTGAACAGGTCAGAACAATATTGAAGGTTTTTGATGCCAATTGCTCAGTTATTGTCTGTGTTGCGTGAGCCACACAGACAATGATCACGGTGTCTTGTAGCAACGCCAGATAGTGTCAATCATGGATAGTCGTTGCTGCTTGCATTTACAACCTGACAAACGTACCGTTAAGTTAGTGTAATTCCAAACTCAAATTCACGCGTATTTGACGCGCGGTTCAGACGTGAGAACATATATTATGCGGAAATTGTGCTTGATTCTACTGACGACACTCGCGGTGTCAGCCGCCGATGCTGACGACAAACTTGCTTGTCAGGAATTTGATATCGGCAGCACTGGCGAATTTCGTGAACAGCATCTGGTTGATGCTGACATGAGCTGAGCCAAGAGCGCAGGCGACAGGTTGGTTGGTCAGCGCGACCTTGTCGATGCAAGTGGAAACAAGGTTGGTGTTCGCCACTATGTTGGCCTCATCAAAGAAGTTACAGCCGACGGCAAAGAATGGCGACGCACGACTGAACTGATAAATGTTCTGCAGGACGGCGCCATCCACGGGACAAAAGAATTGATCAATGGCAAGTTCAAGACGACTGAAATCATTGGTGGGACCGGAGCTTATGTCGGGGTGACGGGCTCGGAAAAATCGTCTGTCAAAGACGGTTTGACGACCTATCATTTCAAGTTGAATTGTAACGAGCCAGATCCATCTTAAGAATCTGAAAAGACGACATCATGCAGATAAGCGGTAACGCCAGCAGGGACATACCAACATGAAATCCAGAAAATTGGTCTTGCTGTCAGGCGCTGCTTCGGTGGCGGCCATGTTTACCCAGTCGACGGCTCAGGCCGAGCAACCTTTTTATGTGTCTCTTGGTGCCGGGATAAACATCCTGTCCGACATTGATTTGAATTCTGACGATTTTACTGTTCCGCAGAATACCAGGCAGCTTGAATTTGATACTGGCGTTGCCGTTCTTGGGGCCGTTGGCTACAGGTTCTCGTCGTATTTCCGTGCGGAAGGGGAAGTCTCCTACAGGCGCAACGGATATGATGACGCAACGGTCCAAAACGAAGGGCCGGCAGGCATCAAAGGCGATGTAACAGCTTTTGGCGTAATGCTGAATGGTTGGCTGGATGTTCCAACAGGTACGGTGATTACGCCATATGTTGGCGGCGGCGTTGGTGGTGCCCATGTGTCGCTTGACGCGGACTATGACGTTGCATTGGCAGGTGGGCCTAACGATGAATATGATTTCAAGGGGTCTGATTTTGTATTTGCCTATCAACTGGGCGGCGGTATTGTCATTGGCAATTCTGATGGTATTCAACTGACGCTGGATTATCGCTATTTCAATGCTGACGGAATGAGTGTGGATTTCACGGGATCGTCATCTGGCACTGCGCAATCAAGTGATTATGAAGCCCACAGCGGCACTATTGGTGTCCGCATACCATTCGGGTACAGCGGGCCTTAGGGCCCGTCCTACGCGGGCCGTTCATATGCATCTGCAGATGAACTCTTCAAATTTTCCGCCGGGGCCGCGCTCCAGTTTTTTGGCATAGGAAAATCGGATATTGATTTTCTCCGGAAGTCGCGACAGCATAATGTCGCGAATGGTGTTCGCCTGAGCATCGGTAAGATTGCGGTCAGAAACCATTATTGCCTCCAATTCGTGCCGCGAATGTTGAATGAATTGGGCCTGTTTGATGGGCGTAACCCGGCTGGCGCTTTTCAGACCAAAGGACGGCCAGAATTTTGCGCCATTTGATGTGACCATCATGTTCCGGTGCCGTCCCATTATTCTGTCCAGAACCGGCAAGCCACGCCCACAACGGCAGGCGTTTCCCACAGTCGCCATATCGCCGATCTCATAGCGGATGAGTGGCTTTGCGTAATTGTGCAATGCGGTGATGACCACGCGGCCTGTTTCACCAGGCGCGCAATGTTCATCCTGCTCATTGAGCACTTCGACATAAAGCGCTTCAGATTGAACATGATAATGGTCATGATCAGGGCACTGAATTGCGATCTCACCGACTTCGGCCGCTGAGTAAGTATCAAACAGCTTCGCCCCAAAAGTCCTGTGTACCGTGGCGCGAATGTCTTCCGGCAATGCTTCACCTAATGTGAGCACATGTTTGATCGAAGGTATTTTGATGCTGTTGTCACGCATATGTTGGCACAGCGCGTCAAGATTGCTGGGAAATGTCAGCAGGATTTTGGGGGCCTGCACTTTTAACCAACTGATCTGTTGATCAACAGGCGTGGCCACACTCAAACCGGCAACGGGCCCGCTCGTAGTTGGAATGGTCAATTCATCTGCCCAGCAATCGCCTGAAAAACCGTTTGGATAGTTCGCATTGCCCGACACATATCGACGAATGGCTGCAAGTTTACGGTCCAGCCTGTTTTGCGCCCATAGTCTGGACCGCAAGGTTAAGGCACGGTGCCAGTTGGTGCTGAGACCGGTATGCAAAATTGAAATTGGCTGCGCGGTCGAGCCCGACGAACTGGAATGGCTGACAGCGCCGTGCTCTTCGGGATAGCTGGCAGCGTTCAGGTCATCTCCTGCATTCTGCAGCATGGAACGGGTCAAAATCGGAAGTGTTTTCAATCGCTCTGACGTGAGAGGTTGCCCGTGGTCATATCCAGAGAGGCTTTGCGCATAGAACGGCACCTTGTTCGCTGCGTGTTGCAGCAATGGCGTGATGTGCCGCAGTTGAATGTCATGGTGTTGCTCAGCAGTTCTCCATTGGCTTTCTTCCAATTTCTCCTGAAATTGCCACGCCATTTGCGCGCCGTGAGAGGGCAAAACGTTTCGTTTTGCCCAATTGAATCCCGGGGATGTATATCGCTTCAATGCAGGCATGGATGGATTTGTCCCGGATGTTGAACCTTTGTGCCTGTGTAACAAAAAAGGCGGCCAATTGGCCGCCTTTTTCAAATCTGTCTGGGTAGTGAACTTTAGAAGTCCATGCCGCCCATGCCGCCCATGCCACCTGGCATGCCGCCACCAGCGCCACCAGCGCCGTCTTTTGAAGGCTTGTCAGCAACCATAGCTTCTGTCGTAACCAGCAGGCCTGCAATAGATGCAGCGTCCTGAAGGGCAGTACGAACCACTTTAGTTGGATCAATGATGCCAGCTGCAATCAGATCAACATATTCTCCGGTCTGAGCATCGAATCCATATGGATCTTTGCCTTCCAGAACTTTGTTGACGACGACTGAACCTTCAACGCCGGAGTTTTCAGCAATCTGGCGGATCGGAGACTGCAATGCCCGCAGAACGATCTTGATACCAGCTTGAATGTCAGGATTGTCGGAGGACAGTTTACCAACGGCAACAGTGGCACGCAGCAGCGCGGCGCCACCACCTGGCACGATGCCTTCTTCAACAGCAGCACGAGTTGCGTTCAGAGCATCGTCGACACGATCTTTACGCTCTTTCACTTCAACTTCAGTTGCACCGCCAACGCGGATAACGGCAACGCCGCCAGCCAGTTTAGCAAGACGCTCCTGCAGTTTTTCGCGATCATAGTCAGAAGTTGTATCTTCGATCTGAGCTTTGATCTGTGCAACGCGTGCTTCAATGCCTTCTTTTTCACCGGCACCATCAACAATAGTGGTGTTCTCTTTGGTGATGGAAACGCGCTTGGCTGTGCCGAGCATTTCCATTTCGATGTTTTCCAGCTTGATGCCGAGATCTTCGGAGATCACTTCACCACCGGTCAGGATGGCAATATCTTCCAGCATGGCTTTACGACGGTCGCCAAAGCCAGGTGCTTTAACAGCCGCAACTTTCAAGCCACCGCGCAGCTTGTTGACCACGAGGGTCGCCAAAGCTTCGCCTTCAACGTCTTCAGCAA
>CAZOCA010000210.1:0-6051 GCA_964578105.1 uncultured Pararhizobium sp. | reverse complement strand
ACAAGCACCCACTGGCCATGAATGATCGGCCATGGATAGTGCCAATGCTGTTGCAAATTCACAATGAATTGTTCCGTTCGAGCAAAGATCCAGACGAAAAGCCGGTGTTGCGTCGACAAAGGATTTCGCAAATGAGTGAGATTGTATGATGATCCGCAAGCCATTCAGCGGTCAAATGATCCCGCTAGCAATTGGGAGCACTGTGGGAATCACTTCGAAGCAGCCAACAACTGCTGGCTGTTTCTAATTTTAAAACAGTCTCACAAAAAGAAAGATGGTGCCAGAAAAGGACCCGCATAATTCCTCTAAATAACTGATATATTTAGGATATTGCTCGTAGTTTTTTTGCCCTGTACCCCAGTCGATACCCCTGTGCCAATTTTAATATCGCGTCCGAGTTTGCCTTGAATACAACCGATTCAGCATCCGTCAAATCGGTTGGATGACGAGTGAAATCTCATTTATGTTCGCCAGAGTTATGTCAGTCTAGGGCATTGTAGCCTCCATCGAATCTTCATCAATCCTACGGAACCGCATCCTACTGATATCACTCAACAACTTTTAACCCGCATATTCCAGGTGAGTTAACAGACTCGGGCATCGCTGGACCAGCTGGCAACTGTTTTGACCGCTGGCTGGAACAGCATCTCGGTTGGCACGAGATGAACCAGATTCGCCTCTCTGTTCATCAGAGCCAGTGCGCCGGAAATGGCCAGATTGATGCCGAGCCCGATGGTGACGGCGGCAACTGCGAGCTTCAATCCGCCGAAGGACAGACTCACATGGGCTCCAGCCAGCCGGATAGGAATTGAGATCGCCTTGGATATCAGGGTCATCCCCAGAATTGATCCTATTCCGAACAGCAGAACAAACGGCACCACGAGCCAGGTTTGATGAATTTGGCTTTGGGCAAAGACCAGAAGTGCCGCCGCCCCGGCAACGCCATGTACCAGGCCAATACCAAAGGCCTTCGCGGAGAGTATTGGGCGATGTGCGTGCCCGTGAGGTGAAGATTCGTGTGGTGTCGTCTCGTTTTTGTGCGAGTGGAAGTGGATATGGGGCTGATCGTCGGCATGGCTGTGCACATGCAGATGGACGCGATCGCGCCAGAGCCGGTAAACCACATTTGCACCAAGAAAAATCAACATGAAACCAACCAGCATTTCCAGACTGACTTCTGTCACCTCCGATATCTGCCCACCAAGCAGAAACACGGGAACCACTACCAAAAACAGAGTGGTCGTATGGCCCACACCCCAGCTGAAGCTGTGCTTCAGTGAATCGCCCAGGGAATTTTTTCGGACTGAGAATGCGGCAATCGCGGCCAGGTGATCGGCCTCAAGGGCATGTGTCATACCAATCAGAAGTCCAAGGAACAGGGCAAGGGTCATAAGAGGGTCCGATCAGGCAAGGGCTGGGTGGATCGCGTAAGGTTCGACTTTTCGTCCAGCCAGAAAGAAGCGGAACCAGATTTCGTATCTCCAGACCTCGTATCTCCAGACCTCGTATCTATTGTCAGTATTGCGGGACATCGTGATTGAGCGCTGCCGAGACGATCGCGGTGTCGCAATAGTGCTTGTAGGTCGTGAGGTGTCCGTCTTTTGCGGTCCAAAGGTGCACGGTTTCCATCTCGAAGGCATGGCCGGTTGAAACCGCCTGCGAGCGGTATTTTCCGGTGACCACGATGCTGCTGTCATCAACCGAAATGAAACGGTCTGTGTCCACCGCCCAGAATTCAAAATGCGCGCCGAAATCGGCGAAAAACGTTTCGGTAGCTGCAAGGCCGACATGAGTCCCGCCATAGGGAAAGCCAGCCATGATACAGAGTTTGAAATCATCAGTGAATATCTCTGAAAAGCTGCCTTCACCGGTGTTGACGATCTCATAGAACCTGTCGACGAGCTGCCGGATGTCGCGTGTCATTGCTGGTTCCTCTCTTGGCCGATTAACGGGCGATCAGGGTTTGTCACGATGACCACGTCTTTCGCCATGACCACGCGGTTTGGTGAGATCTGCGCCAAGCAGTCTTTTTCATCGAGTGTGCCGCCAGTCAACCGCAACGGTGTCAGGCTCAGCAAGCCCCCCAAAAGGGTAAGGCCACGGTATTTTCCGCGCCAGATCGTACTCGGGCCGTTCCAGACAGAGGGGCAACCTACCCGGTCTGGTAGGTACAAAACCAACACGACTAGTGCTTACCTATACTCAGAATCCAAGGCTTACAAACGGGCTGATATTGGGCCGATGACGATCGATGACTGCGCCTGAGCTAAATCGAATTAGCTCGGTCTGAAGGAGATAATGACATGCATATGACAGTACGCGAAGAAGAGCGACTCCAGCTCTGGACGGCAGCCGAGATGTCCCGGCGGCGCCTTGCGAATGGCCTGCGCCTGAATTTGCCCGAAGCGATCGCATTGATCAGTGACGAGATTCTCGAGCGCGCCCGTGAAGGCTGCATACCGATGCTGACCGACATGATGGAATATGGCGCCACTATCCTGAAGAAGGAGCACGTCATGGAAGGCGTGGACCAGATGATACCGATCCTTCAGGTCGAAGCGGTCTTCCCGGACGGTACCAAGCTGGTGACTGTCATGAACCCCATTCGCGACTGAGCGCCGCGCAGATCCCAAGGAGATCCGAAATGTCAGCTAACTGGAGCCGCCCAAAAATACCTGAATCGATCATTCCGTCAGAAGCGTTTGACGTCGGTGAGCCGGGCAAGGTCGGACAAATTGATTTTGCCGAGGGCGACATAGAGATCAATGCTGGGCGCCCGACAGTCACTCTGGTCATGGTCAATACCGGCGACCGGCCGATTCAGATCGGTGCCCACTTCCACATCGCTGAGTGCAACCGCGCCATGGCCTTTGATCGCGAGGCGGCTTTCGGGATGCGACTCGACATCGCCAGCGGCAGTGCCGTCCGCTTTGAACCCGGACAAAGCCGTAAGATTCAATTGACCACGATCGTTGGCCGCCAGGTCGCCTACGGCATGAATAACATGACCAACGGCACTGTGCGTTCTGAGATCATCAAAGAGAAGACTATGCAGCAGCTGCGCGCCAACGGATATTGCTTTGAAGGCGAGCGCTTTGCCAGTCGGACCCGCGCGGACACACGATTTACCGAGAAATCAAAGTGACCGAACAAACGACTTAGCAAGGGGACGATACCATGAGTATCAATATCACACGCCCGGAATACGCCGCCCAGTACGGACCGACGACCGGAGACAAGATTTATCTCGCTGATACTGGCCTGGTGGCCGAAATCGAGCATGACTACACAACTTACGGCGACGAAATGGTGTTCGGCGGCGGTAAGACAATTCGCGATGGCATGGGCCAGGCGTCAAAATGGAAATCCTCCGACGGCGCCCTTGACATGGTTGTCACTAACGCAGTGATCATCGACCCCATCCTGGGGGTGATCAAGGCCGATATTGGCATCAAGGATGGGTTGATTGTCGGCATCGGCAAATCAGGCAATCCCGACACAATGAACATCACGCCTGGTCTGGTCGTTGCCCCTGCTACCGATATCCTGTCGGTTGAGGGTATGATCGTGACGCCTGGTCTGGTTGATATCCACCCTCATTTCGATTCTGTGCAACAATTATACGAATATCAGAACTCGGGCTTTACCACCGTGATCGGCGGCGGCTCCGGGCCCAAGACTGTCGGAATTGAATGCCCCGGTGTCTTCAATCTGCACCGGATGCTTGAGGCGATGGCGGACATCCCGTTGAACTTCGGCAATTTCGGCAAGGGCAATGCATCCACCCGTGGAGCGTTGGAAGAACAGGTGGTGATCGGCGGCGCAACCGGCTTGAAAATCCATGAAGACTGGTCCTCGTCTCCAGCCGCCATCGAGTCCTGCATGGATCTGGCTGACGATCTGGATTTCCAGGTCCAGATTCATGCCGACACGCTGAACGAGACTGGTTACTACGAAGATACGCTTGCCGCGATCAACGGGCGGGTCATGCATATTTATCACGCCGAAGGCGCTGGTGGTGGTAACGCGCCCGACATCATGCGTTGTGTGATGGAACCAAATTGCCTGCCAAGTTCAACCAATCCAACCAACCCGTTCTCGATCAACACATACGATGAAGAAATCGACATGTTGATCACTTGTCACAACCTGAATAAATCAGTGCCGACTGATATGGCTTTCATTCAGGGGCGTGCACGGGCAGAAACGATGCGGGCCGAGGATGCACTGCACGATTTGGGTGCCATCAGCATGATCGGGTCTGATAGTCAGGGCGTAGGTCGTGCGGCAGAAAGCGCTCAGCGCTCGTTTCAGTTGGCAGCTGTCAACAAGGTGCGCTTTGGTCGTTTGCCGGAGGATGGCAAAGACAATGATAATTTCCGCATCAAACGCTACCTTTCCAAGGTGACGATCAACCCCGCTATCACTTTTGGCGTGGACTCTTATGTGGGGTCAATCGCGCCAGGCAAAGTGGCTGACCTGGTGCTCTGGCATCCCAAGATGTTCATCGCCAAGCCCGATGTCACGGTAAAAGGCGGGTTTATCTCCCATGCAGTGATGGGGGATCCAGCGGGATCTCTGATGACCTGCCAGCCACTGAAATACCGTCCGCAATACGGCTCCCTGGGTGCTAACCCGGCCCGGCTCAGCTACTCCTTTGTCACTCAGGCGGCAATTAATGCCGGGCTGGAAGGGCGGCTGCGCACTCATCAGAATCTTGTTCCGGTCAAGCGGACGCGAACGATCTCAAAACGCGACATGGTGCACAATAACGTCATGCCCAATATCGAGATCGATCCTGAAACTTATAATGTGTACGTGGATGGAAAACGTCTGACTGTGACACCGGCCAAGACCCTGCCGCTGACACAGCTCTATTACTTCCGCTGACGCCATGGCCGTGATCAGCAAAATATGGGGTTTGCGCGAAAACCTGACAGATAATTGCGGGATCGACCCCCTTGTTCTGACTTCCGAGGAGCGGGCACGAGCGCATTTTGTGGCCGAAACCGCCTCTGGGCGACAGGTACGGATTTCAATGGATCGCGGTACTGAGTTGCAGGACGGTGATGTGTTGTACATTGACGGAAACTGGGCAATCACCGTCAGTGCCGCCGAGGAGGATCTGCTGTATCTGCGACCGGGAAGCGATGCCATCATCTGGTGGGCCACCTGTTATCAATTGGGCAATCTGCACCGGCCTGCTAGGTTCGTCGCAGACGGGGTTTTGACACCGTTCGATCCCATGGCGCTGCAGCTTCTGCAGGGCCTTGGAACGCAAGTAGAAAGAGTGCGCAAACCCTTTGTCGGACGGCGTTTTGGGGCTGCGGATCATCACCAACACAGTCACGATCACAAGCGCTATGACCATCCCGGCGAATCCGGACATGGGCATGTACACCCGCACGAACACGAGCACCCTCATACAGAATCCTCACCCGAAGGTGGGGCGCAATGAATGTTCATACGATTTCAAACAGCAATCGCGCGCAGCTTCTCACGCTACTCCAAATATCGAACTCTTCGTTTCCGACCGGGGCGTTCAGCCACTCATACGGCTTCGAGACTTGGCTGAGTTCCTCGGAAATCAGCACTCCGGCAGAGGCAGAGCAGCGTTGCCGGGACTGGCTACGATATTCGATTGCCACATGCGATGCGGTGGCGGCCTGTCACGCCCATCGCGAATTGCTATATGGAGATCTTGGCGAGCTGGTTGAGGTGAATCGGCAACTCAATGCCCTGAAACTGAGCCGGGAAACCAGGGAGGCATCATTCAAGGCAGCCGCCGCCTGGCTCGCGGCCTGCCGGGACGCCTTTGATCTTAGCGAAATAGGCCAATTGGAGCGTGTTGGACTGCCAGCGGGCAAAATTCATCACAGCATAGCCTTTGGCGTCTGCTGCGCCAGCCTCGAATTCAGTGAGACCGATACGGTCGAAACCTACATTTGGAGCTCCTTCTCGAACCTGATTTCTGTCATCGGCCGCCTGCTGCCAATTGGCCAGTCGGATATTCAAAAAATTGTGTCTGCGGCCCGTCCGCTGATCGAAGAT
>CAZOCA010000209.1:247-6051 GCA_964578105.1 uncultured Pararhizobium sp. | reverse complement strand
TCCGTCGGCTTGGATCGGCCATGAATAATACTTCCTTCTGCGCGGAATTTGAAATGGTGATCCCGACTGGATTCGAACCAGTGACCCTCAGATTAGGAATCTGATGCTCTATCCTGCTGAGCTACGGGACCCCAGCACGTTTACCGACCCTTGTTAGCAAAGGCAGACAGAAAATCAAAGTGGGAAGCTGTGTTGCAACATGCGGTGGTTTCCTGTCTTGCGGTTGTACGAATCAGGCGTTAACTCAGTGGCTCTGGGTTAGGAGCGACTTATGGCCCCCAAAACCAAACGGATTGGAGCACCTTCCGGTCCGCGTGCGGTTAACATTGCTGAAACGCGAGAGCGCATTTTGAAGGCTGCAATTGTTCAGTTTTCGCAGGGCGGGTTTTCCGGTGCGCGTATTGAGCTGATCTGCAAGCATGCAGATGTCAATCCGCGCATGATCTATCATTATTTCGGTGACAAGGCAGGCCTATATGTTGCGGTGCTGGAACATGTGTTGGGACAATTGCGTACGGAAGAGCTGAAGCTTGATGTATCACAAAGCACGCCTTTTGATGGGCTCCTCACTATGTTTGACTTTATCCATGAGCATTTTGCCAGACATCCAGAATTGATAAGGCTGCTGTCTGCTGAAAACTTGCGGGAAGGCGCGTTTCTCAAAAACTCTGTTGCGACGCCATTGGTTGCTTCGCCGGTTGTGAAGCACATTGAAACGCTTTTGCAGCGCGGCGAGGCTGACGGATCGATCCGTGCCGGACTTAATCCATTGCATCTTTATGTCGTAATGGTCGGATTGTCCTATTTTCACAAATCCAACGCCTATACGCTTTCGATCATTTGGGATACGCCCATGACATCGGACGGTTGGCAGCGCGAACACAAACGCTTCGGGCGCGATATGCTGGCGACCTATCTGAAGTCGCCGCCTCAAAATTAACCCCGCTCCCAATTCGCTGAAATTATAGGCATATCTGCTGCTTTGTTGTGCAGGCAATCGCAATAAGCGGTTCCCTGTTTCACCCTGTCGCTGGCGGAATATCCCGAGGCACTGCGGATTTTTGTCCGGCCAAGCGCTTTTAGTATATGGTTTTTTACTAATTCCCCCAATTGACCCGGTCTGGATGTTTGAATTCTGGCATGCTGATTGCATTAGTAAATTTGTAATTACTATTTCTCTCTCATCTGGAGCACATTATGAAGCTACGCCATATTCTTGCAGCATCGCTCGCTATTGCAGCGATGATGACTGCTCCCGCACTCACACCTGCATCAGCCGATCAGAATAAAATCGGCTTCGTCTATGTCGGTCCGGTTGCCGATTTTGGCTACAACATGTCGATGGATCTGGGTCGGCTCTATCTTGAAGAACACATTGACGGCATCGAAACGTCCTCGTTCGAAAATATTCCTGAATCCGCTGAGGTCGAGCAGGTCATGGAACGTCTGGTTCAAAGCGGTCACGGGATCATTTTTGCAACGAGCTATGGATATCTGGATTATGCGATTTCGCTTGGCAAAAAATATCCCGATGTCACCTTTCTTCATGCAGGCGGTCTGAAAACCTCTGAAAATGTCGGAACCTATTGGGCTGACAGTGATGATGGCATGTATCTGGCCGGCGTGGTTGCCGGGTCCAAATCAGAATCAGGCAAGCTTGGTTTCGTAGGTGCATTTCAGATCCCGCAATTGTTCCGCTCCATCAATGCCTTCACTCTGGGCGCGCAATCGGTCAATCCGGACGCCACGGTGACCGTTGTCTGGACCGGCGGATGGTGGGAACCACAGAAGGAAGCTGAAGCGGTCAATGCGTTTGCCGATGAAGGCATTGACGTTATCGCCGAGCAGGTCGACAGCCCGATCACGATTGCGCAGACAGCCGAAAAACGTGGTGTCTTCGTCATCGGCAAGGATGTCAACATTATGGATCGCGCGCCGGCAGCCTGGCTGACAGGTGTTTCCTGGAATTGGGGTCCGATGATGAAGCAAATGGTTGACGAAATTCATGCAGGAACCTGGGAACCGTCCCATGTGCGCAGTGACCTTGCCGGTGGGGCTGCGGTGTTTGATCCGTTTGGTGAATCTGTTGCGGAAGCAACCCAAACCAAGGTTCTTGCCTTGAAGGATGACATCATAAGTGGCGTCAAGAACATCTGGGAAGGACCGATCATGACCCAGGATGGTACGGAAGTTGCAGCTTCCGGAGCAGCTCTGGACATGGATTCAGTAGAAACCATGGACTTTCTTGTGAAGGGCGTCATCGGCTCTACCAACTGATCACTACAGCGGGGCAGATTCCGGCTGGAAACTGCCCCGCGATCCGTCACCAATCGGGAGAAAATTTCATGCGCATTGCCCCCACACCATTGCAGGAACCTGGCCTGCTGATGGGCCAGTCCGAAAGCGAAGGCTGGATTGTCACATCGGATCATGTGGACATGACCCGTCCTGCGCGCCCTGTGCGCCCCCTGCATCTGGACGCTGAACCGCAATCAATCACCATTGACGCGGCCAAAACAGCTTTGCTGATTGTTGATATGCAGAATGATTTTTGCACGGAAGGTGGGTGGCTGCATTCACGAGGCATTGATATCAGCCCAAACCGAAAACCAATCGGTCCATTGAAAGCCTGCATTGACGCCTGTCGCGCGAAGAATGTGCCGGTTGTCTGGGTTAATTGGGGTGTTCGCAAGGATCTGTTGAACATTGCACCATCTCTGCAACATGCTCACAATCCGCATGGCCATGAAACCAATCTCGCCCAACCGGTTCCCGGCACGCGCTCAGAGGTCATTGCCAAGGGCAGTTGGGGGGCTGAAATTGTTGATGAAATCAATCCCGGTGATCAGGATTTTCAGATCACCAAGCATCGGTTCAGTGCATTCTGGGATTGTGAGACAGATGCTGTATTGCGCAATCTGGGCGTAAAGACCTTATTGATCGGCGGCGTAAATATGGATCAATGCGTCATGACTACCCTCGAGGATGCCAGCTTCCTTGGCTATGACACTGTTCTTGTGGAAGATTGTACGGCTACCACATCGCCAGCATTCTGTGTTGAATCAGTGCTTTACAATGTCAAATTGCTGTTCGGATTTGTAACACGGTCGGACACCATTATTGCGGCGCTTGAAACCGCCGAAGAGGACGCGGCATGAATGATGTCACCTCACCGATGGACATTGAACAGCGTCTGATTGACTTGCGTATTGACCTTCCTGTCGTTCCCCGCCCAATAGCAAATTTTGTGCCCTGGCAACGTCATGGTGACATCATCTATCTGGCAGGACAGGTCTGTGAATTGGACGGAGATGCGGTCTATAAGGGCAAGGTGGGAGATGCAGTTGATCTGGCAGCGGCGCAGGATGGTGCGCGCATTTGCGCCCTCAACCTTCTGGCAGCCCTGCGTGAAGCTTTGGGGCATGATCTGAATCGGGTCAAATCCTGCCTGCGTCTGGGCGGCTTCGTGCATTGCGCGCCAGACTTCCTGGCGGTTCCCCATGTCATTAATGGTGCATCTGATCTGTTTCACGATTTATTCGGGCCCGATATTGGTGCCCACGCCCGGACAGCTGTCGGTGTTGCACAATTGCCGCGTGGGGCAAGTGTCGAAGTCGACGCAATTTTTGCGGTGAGCTGAGCGTGTCAGGCCCCGTTGTTGAATTCAAATCAGCCACAAAGCGGTTTGGTGATTTGGTCGCTGTTGATAGCGCCACTCTGGACATTCATCCCGGTGAAGTTCTGGCCGTTCTGGGAGAAAACGGAGCCGGAAAGTCCACGCTCATGAAAATGCTGTATGGCATTCACCCACCCACAGACGGACACATCTTAATTGATGGTATTCCAAGTGCCGTTCAAGGACCGGCCGATGCCATGCGGAACGGAATTGGCATGGTGTTTCAGCACTTTTCACAATTCCCAGCGCTGTCGGTACGGGACAATCTTCTGCTGGCCTGGCCAAAAACACCCTTTTGGACAGGGCGCAGGAATACGCGCATTGCACCTGCTTTGGCCACACTTGCAGATTTGGCACCGGATATGGATCCAGACGCCAAAGTCGCCGATTTATCGATTGGTGAGCAGCAATTGGTGGAATTGTGCAAGGTGCTCAATATCTCGGCCCGTATTGTCATTTTTGATGAGCCGACATCGGTTTTAACCCCGGCTGAAGCGCGCAATCTTCACGGGTTTATCCGTCAGTTGGCCGATGATGGTATGGCCGTGGTGCTGATTACTCACAAACTTGCGGACGTCAAAGCCTGTGCTGATCGGATCGCGGTTATGCGGCGCGGGGCCATTGTGGATGTATCTGCAAAGGACGAAAAACCGATGTCAAAGATTGTTTCCCTGATGATGGGGAAGGAAGTCAACCGGACTCTGGCTGCGCCAAAACCTATTGCAAAACGGATTGATCACCTCTTCCTAGACTCTGTATGCGCCAAGGCACCGGGTATGGTGCTTGAGGATATCTCGCTGATAGTCGCAAAGGGTGAGGTGATGGGCATTGCAGGTGTTGCTGGAAATGGCCAGTCGCTGCTTGCAGAAGTGATTGCTGGCCTCCACCCGCTTACTAGCGGCGACATTGTTCTGGATGGCGAAAGCATCGCGCGTCATGATCAACGTCAGACGCTGGCAACGCCGCTGGGTTACATTCCGGAGCAACCGCGCCAGAATGCGATTGTTGAAGACATGTCTTTGTTGCGCAATCTGAATTTGCGTGCATTGGCTGCAGGAAGCGGGCCAGACACGGACGCGGCTGATTTGTTGTCGCGCTTCAACGTCAATCCACCGGAGCCAGAGCGGTTCGCCGGGTCATTGTCTGGAGGCAATCTGCAGAAACTCGTCAGTGCGCGTGAACTTGGAACGCCCCGATCGGGGATATTGGCTTGCTACCCGACCATGGGTCTGGATTTGGCCGCTATTGAGATGGTTTATCAGGAACTGTTCGCACAGGCGGAAGCGGGTGCTGCTGTGCTTTGGATTTCCGAAGACCTGGATGATCTGATGCTGGCCGCTCATCGCATTGCCATTTTGCGCGAGGGCAAGGTGGTTGCCATCAAGGACAATGATGGCACGCTGAGCCGTGACGAAATTGGCGCTCTTATGACGGGTATGGCTGTTAGTGAGGCTGCAGCATGAGCCGGTCTGCCATGATGACGACTTTGGCAACCGTATCGGCCTTTATTGTGCTGACGCTCATATTTTTCGCTTCGCTTGGCAAGCCACCCTTCGATATGGTGGCGCAATTGGTGGTCTATGCGGTTGGCGACACCTATTCAATTTCTCAGACTTTTGCCAAGACAACTCCCATTTTACTGTGTGCCTTGGCAGCAGCAGTGCCTGGACGGCTCGGTCTGATCTCGGTGGGTGCCGAGGGCCAGCTGTATGCAGGCGCAATTGCGGGGACGGGTGCGGTGCTTCTTGCGCCTAGCCTGCCAGCTCTATTGCTGATTCCATTTATGCTGGTCAGTGCAGCGCTGGGCGGTGCTGCCTACGGCTTTGTTCCGGGATTGCTGCGTGCCCGTTTGCAGATCAATGAGACCATTACCACTCTTGTGCTGAACTATATCTCTGTATTGTTCGTCAATGCTCTTGTCTTTGGACCCTGGAAAGATCCTGAAAGCCAGGGTTGGCCCGCAACGATTTTCTTTCCGCAAGGGGCTGTTTTGCCGTCGCTGCCGGGCACACGTATTCATCTTGGCTTGCTGCTGGCCATTGTCTTTGCCATCGCCTTGCACCTGTTCTTCACACGCGGGCCATCTTCCCAGAAAATTCGGATTTTGGCGGGAAACCGTAAAGTGGGA
>CAZOCA010000209.1:0-237 GCA_964578105.1 uncultured Pararhizobium sp. | reverse complement strand
CGATGATGGCTCTTGGCGGCGCCATCGCCGGTATTGCCGGTATTGCGGAAGTTTCTGCCATTCAGGGACGGCTGCAGCCAAACATTTCTCTGGGGTATGGCCTGACCGGATTTCTGGTGGCCTGGCTTTCGCGCCATCAGCCCCTTGTTATTGTGCCGGTTGCGTTTCTGGTTGGCGGCCTTGTGGCGGCCAGTGATGCCTTGCAGCTTTTCGCGAAAGTCCCGGCCGCCAGTGCCG
>CAZOCA010000208.1:0-6053 GCA_964578105.1 uncultured Pararhizobium sp. | reverse complement strand
GGTGGAAGAGGGTCGGGTCTATGTCTACGATCCGGAAGGCAATGTAACGGCCTCATCACTGTCTGGTGGTGCGCGCTTGTGGCGTGTGTCCCTGAGGCCTGATGACGAAAAACAGCCAGCACCAGGTGGCGGTATCGCTTCTGGCGGCGGCTTTGTGTATGCAGCGACCGGATTCAGAGAAGTGGTTGGCCTGATTGGTCGCTCGGGTCAGGAAGTCTGGCGCTATCCGTTGGAAGAACCTGCACGTGGTGCGCCATCCTATTCGGGCGGACGGGTGTTTGTGGTGACAGCCAGCAATGAAGTCATTGCTTTGTCTGCCGCCGATGGCAGTTTGCTTTGGACCTATTCTGGCATTCCCGAAACAGCCGGTATTCTGGCTGCATCCAGCCCTGCAATATCCGGCTCAACTGTCGTTGTGCCTTACTCCTCGGGCGAAATTATTGCTTTTGACGTTGAAAGCGGTGATCCCAAATGGAGTGACGCTGTGGTACGGTCAGGACGCAATCTTGCCGTATCCGGCCTGACAGACGTATCTGGCTCTCCGGTTATCGCGAATGGAACGGTTTACGCTACTGGTGTTTCGGGCCGTACAATTGCGGTCAATCTGAGCAGCGGTGAGCGTTTGTGGGAGCGGAGCGTTGGCTCCAGTTTCACACCTGTCGTTTCCGGGAACACTGTATTCATACAAGATCTTCAGGACCGGATGGTGGCGCTTGATCGCGCTACTGGAGAAGCCCTTTGGATTACTGACTTGCCGGTTGTCCGCAAGAAGCGTTCACGCACTGCATGGGCTGGGCCTGTTCTGGCTGGCGGCGCATTGTGGTCTGCTTCAAGTGACGGCCAAATTGCTTCTGTTGACGCTCAGACCGGCAAATTGCTGGGCACGCGAGACGTGAACAAAGACATCTATCTCAAACCAATTGCAGCCAGTGGCAGACTTCTCTTGCTGGCTGGTGATGGAACGATGATAGCCTATAATTAAGAGGATGTTCGGCGCTGTGCGTCGACCATCTCTGGGACCCCTTTAAATGTTTACTGTTGCTATCATAGGACGCCCCAATGTGGGTAAGTCCACTCTGTTCAATCGTTTGGTTGGCAAACGGCTGGCGTTGGTTGACGATACGCCTGGCGTAACTCGTGACCGACGCTCCGGAGACGGCAAGATCGGCGACATATCTTTCAATGTCATTGATACTGCTGGCTTGGAAGAAGCGAATATAGAAAGTCTGGAAGGCCGCATGCGGGCCCAGACTGAAGCTGCTATTCTGGAAGCTGACATCTGCCTGTTTCTGATTGATGCGCGTGCTGGCGTAACGCCGGTCGACGAGCATTTTGCAGATTTCCTGCGCCTGAGTGCCAAACCGATTATCCCAGTTGCCAACAAGGCCGAAGGCAAAAAGGGCGAGGCCGGCTATTACGAGGCTTACAGACTTGGCTTTGGCGAGCCTGTGCCGATTTCTGCAGAACATGGCGAAGGGATGGCTGATCTTTATCAGGCGATCCGGATCATCTCGGAAGCTGACAGGCCGGAAGGTGACGAGGCATTTGCCCCGGACGCTATCGAACCTGAGGAACAGGAACCATTCGATCCTGATGCACCTGCTGAAGAAAAACCTCGGGGGCCAATGCAGCTTGCTGTGGTTGGTCGACCGAATGTCGGAAAATCAACCTTCATTAATCATCTGCTTGGCGAAGACCGTATGTTGACCGGCCCGGAAGCTGGCATCACCAGGGACACAATTTCCGTTGATTGGGTCTGGGATGGCAATCCTATCCGCTTGTTCGATACCGCTGGCATGCGCCGCAAGGCAAAAGTTCAGGAAAAGCTTGAAAGATTGTCTGTTTCAGACAGTTTGCGAGCCATCCAGTTTGCCCAAATCGTGGTTGTGATGCTGGATGCAACAATACCGTTTGAAAAACAGGATCTGCAGATTGCAGCATTGATCGCCCGGGAAGGGCGCGGCTGTGTGATTGCGCTGAATAAATGGGATCTGATTGAAGACCCCGATGCCGCTCTCAAAGAGCTGCGGCTTGAGGCAACACGCCTTCTGCCGCAGATGCGCGGTGTTCCGGTTGTGCCTATCTCGGGCCTTGCGGGCAATGGCATCGATCAATTGATGAAAGCCGTCTTTCACGTTTACAAAACCTGGAATGCACGCATCTCCACGGCCAAACTTAACCGTTGGCTCGATGGCATTTTGAACCATCATCCGCCCCCCGCAGTCAGTGGCCGTCGGATCAAACTGCGTTACATGACCCAGTCCAAAACCCGGCCACCAACCTTTTTCGTGTCCTGTTCACGGCCAGAGGCTTTGCCTGCAGCTTATGAGCGATATCTGATCAATGCGTTGCGCGATGATTTCAAACTGATGGGCATTCCAATTCGGCTTATGTTCCGCAAAGGCGAAAACCCTTATGAAGGTCGTGCCAAGCGCAAATCCTAAGTATGCTTTTGGGCAAGGCCGTTCATTCGTTTTGAATTCCTGAAACCGGTTGGCTCTTTCCATACCGGTTTCAGATGTCATAAAAGGTGCGCTCAGCGCCTAACGTGTCGTGATCGAAACGGATGGCTGTGGCTAAATCGGTTCCAGATTTCTTGCAGGCACCCACCCTTCGGAGCCATTTTTAGCAACGCATAACATCCAGCCATGGGTCTCATTTGTGGCGAGCAATTCATCTCCAATGGCGCATGTCAGTTCCATTGCCGAAAATGCAGCGTCCGCATAATGCTTGTCTGCGACCGTGCTAACCAATGTACCTGGTATCCAACCTTCTTTTCCGAACTGGTTTATGGCCCAAACCCATAGGTGACCGTCCCAATGGTCGGACTTTCCGCTCAACCACACTTCCTCGCCTTGTTCCAAGACAATTGGGTCCTGATAGCTTGCATTCCATTCAATTTTCACGCGGTAGCGTCCAAGCATCATTTATTCCGCTTACAATTCGAGCTCGCTGCCGGGTTTTTTAGAATACGGCAGCTATCTGATATAGCCAATGGTACCAAAATCCGCTCGACGCTGTCTTTTATATACTTGGTAAGAGCGTCAAGCGTAGCAACGCGCTTGAAATGACCGGTGATCCATACTCGAAAACCAACATAATTTTGGAGCGGGAAACCGCGCATTGTCCTCAATTTGTGCATTTTGACCAAATCTATAGAGTCTTGCTCATGAACAAAAATTACACTGGAAAATGCCTTTGTGGCGAGGTCAGCTACGTGGCTAGCGGGCAACCAATCATCGTCGCGCAATGTCATTGCGAAGAATGCCGCCGATCAAGCGGAACAGGTCACACGGTAGGGGCCATGTTCATTTCAGAGGCGGTTGCTCTGAGTGGAAAGGTAAATGAATTCAGATATATGTCCAGCAAAGGCTCGGAGGTAACGAAGGCATCTTGTGCAAGCTGTGGCAGTCCTGTTTTTGGAACGAACACGCGGACACCCGATCATTTGACGCTCGCGCTTGGTACAATGGACGATGCAAGTGGGCTGGATATTGAGGTCGTTATTTTTGCGCGCGATAAACCACACTGGGACCAACTTGGAGAAGATGTCATTTCCTTCGCGACACAGCCAGATTGGAAGCCTGAAGACTGACCTTCCGCAGGAGTTGGGCATTTTTCAAATGGCCGTTTCGTTCGCATTGCTGAGCATAGCGAGAGGTTGATTTTCCGCTGGTTGTGGGCGCGTAATTTGCAAATCAGCGCCCATCTGAGGCTTTGACTGCGGCGCGTCGAACGAGCGCTCTTTTAGGTGAGATGCTTCGCACCTTGCATATCGTAAAACCCTCAATAGACAGATGAATTGCGTAAGATCAATGGCTTTGGCACGTCTGATTGGTAGCAAATGGCCGTGTCTTTCTGAGGAAATTGGAAATGGGCGATTTGTCTGAAACGCTTGTGAACGGGTTTGTCAGTCCGAGATTCGCGGGTGTGAAAACAGCCTTTGAAGAGAATTTCACCAAACGCAATGAACTGGGTGGCGCTTGCTGCGTCTATCTGAATGGCGAGAAGGTCGTCGACCTTTGGGGCGGTGTGCGCGATCCTGCGACGGGTGCGCTTTGGGAAGAAGACACCATGGTCATCGTCTTTTCGCTGACAAAGGGAATGTCAGCCTTCACGCTGGCGCTGGCGCATTCGCGCGGCTGGCTGGACTATGATGCATGCGTGGCCATGTATTGGCCGGAGTTTGCCCAGAACGGCAAAGAGGCAATCACCGTGCGGCAATTATTGGCCCATCAAGCAGGTTTGCATGCGTTTCACGAAAAGGTCGACCGCAGCATCATTGCTGACCTTGATCGTCTTGCGGCTGTCCTGGCGCGAGAGAAGCCAGCATGGCCTCCCGGCACCCGCAACGCCTATCACTTCCTGTCGCTCGGATTCTACGAAGGCGAATTGATGCGCCGGGTTGATCCATTTCATCGCAGTTTGGGGCAATTCTTTCAGGAAGAAATCGCCGCGCCGCTTGGTTTGGATTTCTACATCCGGCTTCCAGATGACTTACCGAACGAACGGTTGGCGCCGCTCAGCCAACCCGACTTTATCAAATCGATTCTCGGTTATCCGTTTCCCATGATCCGGGCGCTTATGAAGCCCTGGTCCGACGCGTTCCGGGCCTGCATCGTGAATCCTGGATCAGCGGTAGTGATGGATAAGGACCGCATCTACGCGCGCGAGTTGGAGGTGCCGTCCGGCGGTGGCGTTGGAACCGCGCGCGCTATCGCCAAGGCATATGGCATCTTCGCGACAGGTGGAGCAGAACTCGGACTGAGGCCAGAAACGCTGGCCGCGCTTCGAGCCTCTGCGGTGCCGCCGTCAGAAGGGCGCTTTGACGAGGTGCTCCGGGGTGAGGCGCAATACGCACTGGGTTTCATGAAGCCGTCTACAGGCTTTTCCTTCGGTCATCCAGACGCCTTTGGCGCCCCAGGTGCAGGCGGGTCGCTGGGTTATGCCGATCCGTCTATCGGCTTGGGCTATGGGTATGTCACCAACCGGATCGAACTGGGCATTGATCCGGATCCAAGGGATGTGGCGTTGCGTGCGGCAATCGCGTCAGCAATTGGGTGATGTTGCAGTTGCATTTTATGGCCTTCGTCAATCTGCGTGGCCGTTCCGCTGACGAACCCACCATTGTTCCAGACAAATCAATGGCCGCTTCAAAGAACAAGCAGGAAAGTCACATCTTTATGTGTCGCCGACATGTTCAGCCGCGCGGCAAATAAAATCGACGTGGGAGTCGAGCCAGTCCTGATTGAGTGGCAGACCTGCAATGAACTTTCGGAAATAAGGGACGGCAATCGCCATCTCCACGAGGTCACGCACTGGTGCATCTGATTTGAGCTCTCCGCGTGCTTCGGCTGCTGCAAAAATGGATTCAACCCAGGCGATCCGCTCTTGCATGAGTTCGTTTATGACATTTCGAGCATCTCTGTCGGTTGCTGCCGCTGCTATCACTTGTGGTGCTATCTGACCCCAAGGCGTGTCGTTAAGGGCAGACACAAGAGCGCCCATTGTCCAAGTCAGATCGTCGCGCAACCGACCTTTGGTCATAGGCGTGATGTTGGGCGGAATAGCAGCGCGCTTGAAAGCGTTGTTTCTCAATTGCGCTATCTCTGGCCAATGGCGATAGAGCGTGCTGCGCGAGATGCCAGTCGCCTTACTGACCGACCCATGAGTAACCGCCAAAACGCCATGTTCCAGCAGGATTTGCAAAGCAGAATCAAGAGCATGGTCTCGTGTTGCAGTCAGGCGTGGGTCTTCAAATTGGGTCATATTCATATCTTATAGTACATTTTGTTGCGAAACGATACATTTTGTTCTATATCTCTCAATCATGCACTTCCTAGTCAGCCCTTCGTTTCGAACAAACGGGCCGCCATCGACGTAGCATAACAAACAAATGGGAGATCAAAATGCTTAAAATTCTTAGATTGGCTGCCGCGACCACAGCACTTGTTGTGGGTGTTGCGGGCTTCGCCTCGGCCGAAGGTCAAGGAAACGCAGTAACACACGAAATTGCGCCGGGCGTGTACAGCTTTGACTCTGGCGGCGGCTAC
>CAZOCA010000207.1:0-6059 GCA_964578105.1 uncultured Pararhizobium sp. | reverse complement strand
GCCGATGGCAACTGATGTGGCGATCAACCGGGGAAACCGGTCACACAGAAGATAGGCCGTAGCGCCCGGCGTGACGACCATGGCAATCACCAACAAGGCACCGACGGTTTGCATGGCTGCCACCACTGATGCTGCCAGAAGGGCAAAGAACACAGCCTTGAGCAGCCCGGGTCGCAGACCGATGGACCGGGCGTGGTTTTCGTCAAAGAAGGTGACCATCAAATCTTTCCATTTGGCCAACAACACGACAAGCGACACCAGACCAATGATCACGAGTTGCAACGTGTCTTCCGGCGTGATGGCCAGAATATTGCCCATGGTGATGGTCTGGATGCTGACCGACACCGGGCTGATTGAGACGATGAAAAGGCCAAGGCCAAAAAATGACGTGAAGATCAAACCGATAATGACATCGACCTTGAGACCGGACCGCTCGGACAGGAACAGCATTGCTCCGGCAGCCAAACCGCCGGCGACAAAGGCACCCAGCGCAAATGGCAAGCCCAGCATGTACGCCACGGCAACGCCGGGCACGACCGAATGGGACAGCGCATCGCCGATCAGAGACCAGCCCTTGAGCATCAGAAAGGCCGACAGGAATGCGCAAACACCGCCAACGAGAGCCGAAACCCACATGGCGTTGGTCATGTAGTTGTACCCAAACGGCTCCAGCAGATAACTGATCATTCCTCGGTGTCCTGCTCGCCGCGCACGGTGACATCGCCATATTGCACGAAGGGGCGCTCATCATCTGTCATGATCGTAACTTGTCTTGCGTCAGCATCATCATGCAGCGCATCGCCACCAATGGTGACATGGCGCAGCACACCGCCAAAGGCGCGTTCCAGATTGTCGCGGGTGAAAACATTTTCGGTCCGACCGTGTGCCAGCACAGTGCCCTTTACCAGAATGGTCCTGTCGCAAAATTCGGGCACGGACCCCAGATTGTGTGTCGAGACCAGCATGACACGGCCTTCATCACGCAATTCTCGTAGCAGCGCTACAATCTGATCTTCTGTTTTGACATCGACACCGGTGAATGGCTCATCCAACAGGATGATCTGGCCTTCCTGTGCCAGGGCGCGCGCCAGGAAGACACGTTTGCGCTGCCCGCCGGATAATTCACCAATCTGACGGTCGCGAAATTCGCTCATGCTGACGCGGGCCAGCGCTTCGGTGACGGCCTCGTGGTCTTTTGCCGAGGGTCGGCGCAACCAACCCATATGGCCATATCGGCCCATCATGACGACATCTTCCACCAAAACCGGAAAGGCCCAATCAACCTCTTCGGATTGCGGGACGTAAGCGACAAGATTGCTGCGCAGTGCCTCAGAAATTGATTTTCCAAGCAGGCGGATTTCACCCTTGGCGACTGGAACAAACCCCATAATGGCTTTGAAGATGGTCGATTTCCCAGCCCCGTTCACGCCCACCAATGCGGTCACCGTGCCGCGTGGAATTTCAAAACTGGCGTTATAAAGCGCTGTGTTACCATTACGATATGTAACGGTCACATCTTTTGCAGAAATGCCATCGGCAGCGGCGTGATCTCCGGGGCCGGATTTGGTCTGTGTTACTGTATCGAGCATCTGTGCATCACATTTCAGCTTCTGTTTTCATATGCGGGACCCGCACCCTTATGTCGTGAGACAATCAGTTAGTTCCCGCCAAACCGTTGGCAACTGTCTGTGAGGTCACCCTCAGCAGATCGAGATAGGTCGGCACGGGCCCGTTTGCCTCTGACAGGGAATCCACAAAAAGCTCACCGCCATAGGCAGCACCTGTTTCCCGAGCAACCTGTTTTGCGGGCGCGGTATTGACTGTCGACTCGCAAAATACGACCGGAATATCATTATCCCGCACGCCATCAATGACAGCGCGAACCTGCTGTGGTGTGCCAACCTGATCGGCGTTCATTGGCCACAGATACAATTCCTTCATGCCAAAATCCCGAGCGAGATAACTGAACGCGCCCTCACAGGTTACGAGCCAGCGTTCCGCCTCCGGAATTTTAGCGACCTGTTCGCGCAAGGGCTCAATCGTTGCGCGCAGTTGATCCTTGTAGGCAGCCGCGTTCTTGGCGTAGATCGCGGCATTGTCGGGATCATGTTCTGCAAATGCTTCAACAATGTTGTCGATATAGATCAGCGCATTGTCGAGGCCCATCCAGGCATGGGGATTGGGCTGGCCTTCGTAAGATCCGGCGCCAATCGGGATTGGGTTGATACCGTCGGTCAATGTGGCTGCTGGAATGTCTTTCAGGTTGGAGAGAAACTGCTCAAACCACAGTTCCAGATTCAGACCATTCCAGAGGATAAGGTCAGCATTTGAGGCGCGCACAATATCCTGCGGTGTCGGCTCATATCCGTGAATTTCTGCGCCTGGCTTTGTAACGGAGACCACTTCTGCCGCATCGCCTGCAACATTTGCGGCCATGTCGGCAATGACCGTAAAAGTTGTCACAACTTTCATCTTGTCATCCGCGAATGCGCCGGATGCATTGATTGCAAGGGCTGCAGCTGTCAAGAGGGCCTGTTTAGCGAAACGCATCGTTTGCTCCATGTTCAAATTGATAGTCCGCTCATTAAGTGCTTTTTGCAAATGATTATGACAACAATTCGCAACTAGTCAATGCACTTAAGAATTATTCGCAACAGGATTTGAACAAATAAATCTATCGTGCTAATGATTTGGCATGAGCGAAACAGACACACCCATGGTCGACGACCTTGAACATGAATTGCGCGCTGAGGGCGTGCGCATCACGCGCCAGCGTGTTGCCATTCTATCGGCGCTTGCCAATTCCAGCGACCATCCCAGTGCGGAAGAAGTTCTGGAGCGGTCTCGAAAGCAGGATTCTTCGGTGTCCCTGGCAACGGTTTACCGCACCCTTTCAATTCTTGAAGGGCGCGGCACAATTTTGCGCAATGAATTTGATGGCACGGGCGCCAGATTTGAACTGGCCAATAAACCGCATCATGATCACCTCATTGATGTCGATACGGGCGATGTGATTGAATTCACCTCCCCCCGGATTGAAGAACTTCAAGCGGAAATTGCCCGCGAGCTGGGCTATGACATTGTTCATCACCGTCTGGAACTCTACGGCAAAGTAAGAAATCGGGACTGAGCCAGAAGCGCGGCTATTGTTGGACGCGCCTATCCTTTGACGGCGCCTCCGGTCAGACCGGATATGATGTATTTCTGAGCTGCCAGGAAAAATGCGACCGCTGGAATAATGGTGAGCGTCAGATAGGCCAGGATTTTTGTCCAATCAGTGCCGTACTCGCCCCGATACTGCATGATACCAAGTGGCCAGGTGTATTTGTCGGGCGTGTTGAGCATGACAAGCGGCAACAGGAAATTGTTCCAGCTCGTGACAAATGCAAATACGCTGACCGTTGCTATGATGGGCAGGGATAGTGGCAGCGTAATATGCCAATAAATCTGGATGTAACCGCAATTGTCCATTCGTGCTGCGTCGATCAGTTCTTTCGGCAAATCCTTGAAAAAATTATGAAACAGCAGGATTGAAAAACTCAGGCTGAAGGCTGTCTGTGCCAGAATAATGCCGAGATGAGAATCCAGAAGACCCAGATCTCGCAGCGTAATAAACAATGGTAAAACGGCCGTGGCTGCCGGAAACAGCAAACCGACCATGAGAAAACTGGTCAACATGCGCTGGCCAAAAAACCTTATATGAGCCAGCGCAAATGCTGTCATGGAAGACAGGACTACGGTCAATGCAACCGTTGCCACGGACACATAGAGGGAATTCCAAAGCGACCTGAAAAATGTGCTTTCAGTTACAATGCCAATGAAATTCTGCGGGTTCCAGCTTTGTGGCAAATCAAACGGGCTGCTGCGCAGCTCCCCAAGGGTTTTGAAGCCACCCAATGCTGTTGCATAAAGAGGAATAATGACAAACAGCGCGATAATGCACAGGCCTACGCATTGTCCGATTGACAGTCCCGAAGGCCGATAAAACCGTTTTTTTCCAAGAGCTGCCATCAGTCCCATTTCCGTGCCAGTAAAAAGTGTCGATAAGCCAGCGTGATGATCACACAGGCTGCAAACAGGATCATGCTGACAGCGCCGCCAAAGCCAAATTTCGTGCGGGTAATGCCAAACTGATACAGAAAGCTGACGATGGTGTTGCTGGAGTTGCTCGGCCCGCCACCGCTGAGCGGAATGATCAGATCAAACAATTGCAGAGCCCCGATTATTGCGAAAAACACAGAGATCAGGATGGCCGAGCGGATCATCGGTATTTTGATGTGACGGGTGATTTTCCAAGGGCTAACGCCATCAAGACGGGCCGCTTCGATGACTTCACGCGGTATGGATTGTAGCGCCGCAATATATATCATCATGTGAAAACCGAAATATTTCCAGACGATCACCAGCATGATGGCAGGCATGACCCAGAGCTTGTCGCCAAGGACAAAGGGCGTATCGATACCCAGCGTATCCCCGACCGCAGGAACCAAACCATAATCGCCGTCATAGACAAACCGCCACATGAGACCTGCCGCGATTTCCGCAAGCATGTATGGCAGGAAGAACAAAGTACGGATCATGCTGATGCCCCAGTTGTTCGCAACCAGGGCAAGGGCGGCCCAAAGCGCCAGTGGCAATTGCACCAACAGCGACACGGCGATTACGAAAAAGCTGTTTTTAACTGCTGTAAAGAAATGCCGGTGGCTCAGAACACTTTCGTAGTTGCGCAACCCGACAAAGTCAGTTGGCGGACCAAAGCCGTTCCATTTGTAAAAAGAAAAATTTGCCGCTTCGAACATCGGCATGACGACCAGCAGGGTGAACAATCCCAACGTCAACGGAAGAAACAACATCAACGCGACCCAACGTCTGGTCAGCAAACGACGCTTTAGCATTGCGGCATTCCTATCGACAACATTGTGGCATCTTCATAGGTTCGATACGGCTTGAAATGGCGGTACATAAAACCAGCGGACCGGCTGCAAATTTGATTGCAGCCGGTATGTAAGGCAGACCACTAGAGGGAGTCGTCAACAGCCTCTTTTACCAATTCTGCGGCTTCTTCTGCTGAAATCGCATTGTCGGACAGTTCGGCGGAGATATCATTCACGACACCGCCAACGTCTTTACCCAGTTCCTGATCAAAGAAGATGGCGTGCCATTTGGCCTGGTTGATATTGTCAGAGATCTCCTTGAAATAAGGATTGGCAAGGCTATCTGCGGAACCTGCCACAATCGGAATGTAAACACTGGCAGCGGCAAAGCGGGATTGCACTTCGTTCGACGTATACCATTCCATGAACTTCACCGCTTCATCCGGCGCGTCGCGATGGAATATCCAGCCATTGATCCCGCCAAGCGTGTCTGCAGGGTCGCCTGCGCCACCTTCGACAGTTGGAAATGGAAAGATCGCAAGCTGATCGTCAGACAAGCCATTGCCGCTCGCCGAATTGTCACGTTGAACCGCATAATCCCAGTTTCCCATCAGGTGCAATGCTGCCTTTCCATCACCAAAACTTCCCGAAGCCGAACTAAAATTGGCTGCCAGGAAGCCATCCTGAAAGGGCTCCATAGCCACGAGATCCAGGAACATCTGGCCAGCCTTAATAAAGGGAGCACCGGCAAAACCATCGCCCTCACCGGCACGTGCCGCGTCGAACGCCGCCTGGCCAGCCTGCCGCACAACAAGATATGACCAGTAAAAATGTGCGGGCCATTTATCCTGAGCACCCACAGTTATGGGCGTGATGCCTGCATCCTTGATCTTTTTGACAGAGGCCAGGAACCCATCCCAGGTCTTCATGTCATCGGCACCAACACCGGCCTGATCGAGCAAGTCCTTGTTGCCCCAAAAGACAACTTGGCTGACATTTTGCGCTAAACCATAAAGGTTATCATCTCGTGTGAACGCACTGATACCGGCTTCACCAATGGCGCTACGCGCCTCTTCAGACAGCACATCACCAATGGGACGCAGGACACCTGCTTCCGCCTGCTCGCTCATGACACCACCGCCCCAACTATAAAAAATGTCCGGAGCAGCGTCCGACTGCAGCAGG
>CAZOCA010000206.1:0-6094 GCA_964578105.1 uncultured Pararhizobium sp. | reverse complement strand
AAGAACTTTGCGGGTTTTATCAAGAACACTGTCTTTCAGTGTCGGCAGACGCGTTGCAACCAATCCTACTTTAGCGGCTCGAAACGCCGTCACAGCCAAAGCATTGCTGGCTGCGATATCAAGACAGGCTTTCAAAGACTGACCAGGAACCGCAAAAGGAATAATCTTCACCGTACCCACCATTCGCCCCGCTTCGACCGCTGTGTAAGATGGCAGGGTCGCAACGGTTAGCGACGGATCGAGACCATTGATCTGATTGACCAATTCAACATCAGGAACAAACAGACCAGCCTTCGTTGCAAACAGATTGGCCCGGCCTGTAAAGGGCCTATCCACACGCAGGTGATCGCCGCACACCGCCTTTGCCAGAGCATGAGCAGCTTCGTCTTCATGAACATCGTCAGCATCCAGTTTTGCAACTGTCACGCGGACATGATTCCCGGCAATTAATGCAGCAATATCTGCTTCCGTCAGCAAGCTGCCCTTCTTCAGGCGCACAGGCTTGCCATTCAGCTCGCCATCCATGGAATGAGCCAGCAAAGTGCCCAAGGCCTCCGAAGGGGAAAGATCAATCAGCTTCAAAAATCATCGCCCTTACGCAAAGCACAAATAATCTGGCCCAGAATGGCTACAGCAATTTCAGCTGGAGACGCCGCGCCAATGTCAAGACCAATTGGCGCATCGATCCGCGCCAATTGAGCCTCCGAAATCCCATTTGATTTCAGCCTGTCCAATCGGGATCCATGAGTTTTGCGGCTGCCAAGGGCGCCGACATAGAAGCAACCGCGCCTCAGGGCTGTTTCCAAGGCAAAATCATCGATCTTGGGATCATGCGTGACAGCGACCAACGCCGTATATTTGTCAATCATCTCGTCGGTCAAAACATCCTGTGGCCATTCAGGTAGCAATTCCACAGAAGGAAACCGATCCGGTGTGGCAAAGGCGGTACGCGGATCAATAATCGTCAGATCAAAGCCACACTCCCGAACCATGGGCACAAGTGCCTGAGAAATATGGACAGCCCCAATCACCACGATACGTGGTGCCGGCAAATCGACATTCAGGAAGAATTCCTGCTCGCCAATCATCTCCCGCCCAGACTTTCCAGAGCGAAACCGCGCTTTGACGGCGGCAGTAAGCGGGTCATTGTCTTCCAGACTATCCGGGAAAATCAATCGGCCCTCGCCGCTTGTCAAATTGCGCACCAGTATGACGGCACGCCTGTTGGCGCGGGCAGTGTTGATATCCGAAAGCAGAGCTTTTTCCATGATCTAGCTCACCTGATCCACAAAAACGCGGATCTTGCCGCCACAGGACAGGCCCACCCGCCATGCAGTCTCGTCAGCAACACCAAATTCAAGCATTTTGGGTGTTCCGCTTTCAATCACATCGATGGCCTCTGAAATCACTTCACCTTCAACACATCCACCAGAGACCGAGCCTTCGAAATTTCCTTCGGCATCAATCACCAGATGGCTGCCGGTGGGCCGGGGTGCTGATCCCCAGGTATCAACCACAGTTGCCAGCGCAATACGCCGTCCTTCCGCAACCCAGTTTTCTGCCGTTTTCAGTATATCCGCATCCATCCGGGTCTCCTATGCAGCTTTCTTAAGCCAGAGTTTGGGGTTGTTTTCGGTCCGTGCCAATGGCTGCGACAAACAATGACACAGATCTGAAACAGCATTCAGAGAATGTATGGGTCGGAACTGATCCACAAACGGCAACATGGTTCGCACGCCACTTGCTTTTGCTTCAAAACCGTCAAAGCGTAACAACGGATTTAACCAGATCAGTTGACGGCACGACTTTTGCAGCCGCTGCATTTCAAAGCCAAGGTCTTCGTCACTGTCCCGTTCCAGCCCATCGGTGATGAGAAGCACTATTGCTCCCTGTCCCAGCACACGGCGGGACCAGTGCCGGTTGAAATCGTGAAGTGCGGTCGCAATACGCGTGCCGCCGGACCAGTCGGACACAAGCGCACCACTGGCTTCCAACGCCTCGTCCGGATCCTTGTGCAGCAAGGCACGGCTGATATTCGTCAATCGTGTTCCAAAGACAAAGCTGTCTACCCGGCGCTGGCTGTCGCCAAGCGCATGAAGAAAATACAGGAACAGACGTGAATACTGTCCCATAGAGCCCGAAATATCGCACAGTGCCACGATTGGCGGAACAATTTCCCGCCTTTGCTGGAAGACCGGAGACACCCACTCACAACCAGTGGCCAGACTGGCCCGCATCATTCGGCGCAGATCCAGTCGCGATCCGGAATGGCTGTTCCGAAAGCGCCGCGTCTTCACCTTGGCAACCGGTAAAACCATGTCCGAAACGGCCCGCTTGGCCTCGGCCAGTTCAAAAGCTGTCATTTGCGCAAAGTCTTTGGTGGCCAGAACCTCTTCGCGTGACAATGTCTCGGCTAAATCCAGTTCAACATCGACCGGTAAATCCACCTCACTGTTATCACCCTGCTGCATCATGGCCTGTGCAACCCGTGCCGCGGCTGCAGGGTTCTGCGGCAACGCCTGCGCATGGGCCGTCGCCACACCCTGCCACAAGCTGCCGCTGCTCTCTTGTGAGCGCCAGAACAACTCAAAGGCCGTTTTAAAGACGGCATGATGGTCACTTCGACTGGCAAACACACTGTGCAAGACCCAGTATAAATCGTCGCGTCTGTCTGTTCCGGACACCTCAACCGCGCGCACGGCATCCACTACCCGGGATGGCCCAACAGGCAAGCCTGCCCGGCGCAAAAGGCGTGCAAAATGAACGATGTTGTCGGCAAAATGTCCGGAGCCGGTTGCAACCCTAGCGGACATCCTTGGCATCTCCCGACCCGCTTTTGATGTCCCGCAGGATATGCGCTGTCCGTTCTCCATGAACGGCTTCAATGTCGTCCTGATACTTCAAAAGGACGCCCAGCGTATCAGACACCGTTTCCAGATCAAGCGCCTCCCGGTTCAATTCAGTCAATGCAGTTGCCCAGTCAATGGTTTCCGCAACACCGGGGTTTTTGAAGAGATCTGCGTCATTTCGCAACCGCTGAACAAAGGCTACTATCTCCCTTGAGAGCCTCTCATTGGCACCTGGAACCCTGTTGGAAATAATCTGCAATTCTCGTGCGGCATCAGGATAGCCAACCCAGTGATACAGGCACCGCCGTTTCAGCGCGTCATGGATTTCCCGCGTCCGGTTCGTCGTAATGATGACGATTGGAGGATGATCAGCCTTGATGGTCCCCAATTCAGGAATGGTGACTTGAAAGTCCGACAGAATTTCAAGAAGATAGGCTTCAAAAGCCTCGTCAGCGCGGTCCAATTCATCGATTAGTAAAACCGGTGCTGCAGTCCCAGCCGATTCCAGGGCCTGCAAAAGCGGGCGTTTGATCAGAAACCGCTCATCAAACACGCTTTTGGCAATGGATGACTTGTCCGCACCACCAACAGCCTCAGCCATTCGAATTTCCAGCATCTGCGCAGCATAATTCCATTCGTAAACAGCTGCGGCAATGTCGAGACCCTCATAACATTGCAACCGTATCAACGGTCTGCCCAATTGCGCCGACAGGACCTTTGCAATTTCCGTTTTGCCAACTCCGGCTTCACCTTCCAGAAACAGCGGGCGCTGCATCTTCAGTGACAAATAGAGAACGGTTGCAAGAGACCTGTCAGCCACGTAGCCGGCGCGGCCCAGAACTTCGTGGGTTTCGTCAATTGATGAGGGCATATCTTCGGTCATAAAGGAGCGTGTCCTGCGCGACGCGGCTTAATTTGTTTGAGCGATGGTTATGAAGCATGATCAGCCGGACTGTAAATATCCGACAATCTTCACCTTTTGCGCTCGAAAACTTTTCGGCGATGGATACGACGCATCAAAGTGCGTGGTATCCCCGGTCGCGATAGATCAATCCCGGTCCATCCGTTCCAGGAATGATGGAGTGTACAGCACCGAACAGCACGGAATGCGTACCCACTTCGACAAAATTTTGCAGCCGACAATCCAACGCTGCCAGACACCCTGGCAGAACAGGCGCATCTGAAGCCGTTTTGTCTATCTTGAGACCCTGAAACCGATCTTCATTTGGGTCTGCACTCATTCGCCCCGCAAACAAATCAGCCATCGCCTGATCCTCTGCAGACAGAATGTTGACGCAGAAGCCACCGTTGCGTTTGATCGTCTCATTGCTGCGCGAAGCCCGGTTTACACAGACCAGAACAATTGGCGGAGCATCAGATACTGCGCTGAAGGCTGTCACAGTCAGACCCGCGGTTCCAGCATCTCCTGCCGTGGTGACAATATGCACGGCGGAACCGACACGGCTCATGGCTTCGCGAAACTGATCTTTCGAGACAGTCTCCGACACTGCGGGTTGTATGGGTGTGATTGCGGTCAAAGCGGCCTCTGAAATGTGATGCAGTGCATGTAGGGCAAAATTGTTAAGAAGACCACATTTCTGTCTGTTCGAGGATACAAATCGGGCTCGATCATGAAACGATCGAGCCCGAGAATTTTACTGTTAGGCCATTGCTTTTTGAAGGTTCTCATCGATTTTGTCGAGGAAACCTGTTGTTGAGAGCCATTTCTGTTCAGGCCCGACCAGAAGCGCCAGATCCTTCGTCATGAAACCGCTTTCCACTGTATCAACGCAAACTTTTTCCAGTGTCAGGGCAAAATCAGCAAGCGGCTGATTGTCATCCAGTTTGGCACGATGTGCCAGACCGCGTGTCCATGCAAAGATGGAAGCGATTGAATTGGTGGATGTTTCCTTGCCCTGCTGGTGCAGGCGATAATGACGGGTCACGGTGCCGTGCGCAGCTTCTGCTTCAACAGTTTCACCATCTGGCGACATCAACACGGATGTCATCAGGCCAAGCGAGCCAAAGCCTTGTGCAACAGTATCGGACTGCACATCGCCATCATAGTTCTTACAGGCCCAGACGAAACCACCGGACCATTTAAGAGCAGACGCCACCATGTCGTCGATCAGACGATGCTCATAAGTGATCTTCTTTTCAGCGAAGGCTTCGGCAAACTCAGCCTGGAACACTTCTTCAAACAAATCCTTGAAGCGGCCGTCATAGACTTTCAGAATTGTGTTCTTGGTTGACAGATAAACCGGCCAACCACGTTTCAGGCCGTAATTCAGGGATGCACGGGCGAAGTCACGGATGGAATCGTCCAGATTATACATGCCCATAGCGATACCAGCAGACGGGAAGTTGAACACTTCATGTTCAATGACTTTGCCATCTTCGCCTTCGAACTTCATGGTCAGCTTGCCTTTGCCAGGCACACGGAAGTCGGTTGCACGATATTGGTCACCAAAGGCATGACGGCCAATCACCATAGGCTGTGTCCAGCCTGGCACCAGACGCGGTACGTTTTCACAAATGATCGGCTCACGGAAGACCACTCCACCCAGAATGTTCCGAATGGTGCCATTTGGAGAGCGCCACATTTTCTTCAGGCCAAATTCTTCAACACGGTCTTCATCAGGTGTGATGGTCGCACATTTGATACCGACACCATGTTCCCGGATCGCATTGGCTGCATCAATAGTGACCTGATCATCGGTCTCATCGCGGTATTCCATACCCAGATCGTAATATTTCAGATCAATATCGAGATAGGGATGAATCAGCTTGTCTTTGATGAACTGCCAGATGATACGTGTCATCTCGTCCCCATCCAGTTCAACAACCGGATTGGCAACCTTGATTTTAGCCATGTTTGATTTTCCTTAAGCTTATGGGCCCAACGCCTCGACCACATCGAAGAATAGGGTCTGGCGAGATAAAATGTGTGAATACGGCGTTCCTATAGCACCGTCTTCCCTGCGCCGAAAGACCTCCGAAAGTGGAATTATTCATTCGCATCTCCTCTTGCCAAGAAAGCAGCATCGCTTTAGCAAATCCAAACATCCACTTGCCGAGATGACGGGAAACCTAATGGCCGGGACAAATTCAAAAGCAAAAATGATTACCGGCGGCCCAGCAATTATTCTGGTGGAGCCGCAACTGGGTGAGAATATCGGAACAGCAGCCCGTGCGATGGCAAATTTTGGGCTGTCTGAATTGCGCATTGTCAATCCACGTGATGG
>CAZOCA010000205.1:893-6120 GCA_964578105.1 uncultured Pararhizobium sp. | reverse complement strand
GGTCATGCCGCCGCGCGCCGTTAAAATGCCTTCAGCGGCATGCATGCCGTGAATATCTTCCGGGCTGGTTTCTACCCGAACCAGAATGACACTCCGGCCTTGCGCCTTGGCGTCCTGTGCCTCATCAGATGTAAAGACGATCTCACCACTGGCGGCACCAGGAGAGGCAGGCAATCCCTTGGCAATGACATTCCGCTTGGCTGCCGGGTCGATGGTCGGGTGCAGCAACTGATCAAGCGCGGCCGGGTCAATACGCAACACCGCCTCTTCTTTGCTGATCAAGCCTTCCGCGGCCAAATCGGTTGCAATCTTCAGCGCGGCCTTTGTGGTGCGCTTACCGGAGCGCGTCTGCAACATCCAAAGCTTGCCTTCCTGGATGGTGAATTCCAGATCCTGCATATCGCTGTAATGCGCTTCCAACTGGTCGCAAATCTTGGAAAACTCGGCAAAGGCTTCCGGCATTTTATCTTCCAGAGACGGCTCAGTACTGCCAGCTTCGATGCGCGCGGCTTCCGTCAAATTCTGCGGCGTGCGAATGCCGGCAACGACATCCTCGCCCTGCGCATTGATTAAAAACTCGCCATACAGCGCTTTTTCGCCGGTGGAGGGATTGCGCGTAAAGGCCACGCCGGTTGCAGAATCTTCGCCCATATTGCCGAACACCATGGACTGCACATTTACCGCAGTGCCCCAGCTCGACGAAATATTATTGATGGCCCGATAAGTGATTGCTCTTGGCGCCATCCATGACTGGAAAACAGCGCTAATTCCGCCCCAGAGCTGATCTTGCGGATCTTGCGGAAACGGCGTTTCCAGCTCGTTTTCAACCAGCTTCTTGTACTCGACAACGATACTTTTCCAATCATCAGCTGTCAGGTCGGTGTCCAGAACATACCCGGCACGGTGTTTGAAGGATTCCAGAATGTCTTCAAAAGCATGGTGGTCAAGGCCCATCACCACATCGCTATACATCTGGATAAAGCGCCGGTAGCTGTCATAGGCAAACCGCGCATCACCCGATTGCGCAGCTATGGTCTCAACCGATTTGTCATTCAGACCCAGATTGAGAACCGTATCCATCATGCCCGGCATGGAGCTGCGGGCACCGGAACGCACAGACATCAAAAGCGGATTATCATCATCCCCAAACCGACGCCCGCTCAATTGGGCAATCGTTGCCAGGGCAGTTTCAACCTGCTCGGTCAGCAGAGACGGGAAGGATTTATCATTGTCATAATAATAGGTGCAAACGTCAGTGGTAACAGTAAATCCCGGTGGCACAGGCAACCCCAGCGAAGACATTTCCGCCAGATTTGCACCTTTGCCACCCAGCAAATTGCGCATTTCAGCCGAACCTTCTGCCCGACCATCACCAAATTCATAGACCCACTTGTCCACAACGCACTCCTCCAAATGCACTGGGATTCCCACATCGGATATGTGGAATTCAATCCCGGCATTCCCAAACGGTGCCTAGCCCTACCGCGCAGATTGCTGCAGCGCAACAAGGAAAATTCCAATATCCGGAAAAAGTGAGACTTAAGGAGAAATTTGGATTGAGAACGTTTGACAAGGTTGGTGGTGATTCTGGCACGTGCTGAGCTCACAACGTCGGTCTGCCGCGCCAGAGAACTCAAAGAGTGTGCAGAAACCGTAAATACTGATCGACGATGGCGGATTTTGAAAAGCCGGTTTTCCATTTCTCAAATGCAGCATCAGCTACCGAATTGCGCAGAGCATCATCCTTCACAAAGCGCGTAATTTCCCGACAGAGCGCCTGATGATCGTCAATAGGAAAAAGAGTTCCGAAGGTGCCCGCGTCGCCGCAGTGCAATATGGAAAGTTGGATGAAAAAAGGCAAAATTGGTTCAGGCAGAATTGCTGAACCATCTGAAAGAATTAATGCATTGTCCGGAATTTTATCCGCAATGACTCCAAGAGTGGGTGATCGAGCACCTCCAAATATTCCAGTGCTTCCAGCGTGTTGTCACTCGCATGAATAAGGTTGCAGGTCTTCAATACTAAAGATTTCCGAAAATGTTCTCGTATCCGATTTTTTACCAAGATGCGTTCATTGTCGACACGAGGATAACGCCTTTTGTTTCGTCTACCACGAACAGGCCGTGGTTGCCCATCAGACGCCACAATTGCAAAAGCCGGAAGACCCATATCTGGTCCTGTTGCCAACGAAGTCCAGTTGCCACCTCGGATCTGTAACATTGCACGCTCTTTTAGCGCGCCCTGTAAGGGCATGATATCCAGCACAGAAAATCCCGCAGCCTCTAACATGTTCCTAATCTCGGCCAGTATTTTATCAGAAGCGGCAAAATCCCGAACAATTAAAACCGAGAGGCCCGCATCAAAATCACTATTACGAGAAAAAAAATGTTGCCGCAGCCAATTATTGTGTTTGGCATGCACTGAAATCGTATCCATAGGTGGAAGCCAGTCCGCATCTCGGAGATTGTCAACGAGAGCCGGCAAAGATTGCGGCATGGGTATTCCTGCATTGTCAGCTAGGCGGCATAACTCCTCATAATAGTGTGTTTTCAGCCACGTAGCTTCACAGAGTTGATTATCCTGCGGTTTGTTTTCAGGCCCTTTGTGAAACAAAAGATGATACCCAAAACTAAAAAAAGCATTGCGTACGTCAGGAACCTGAACTCCCAGATCACCAGTCAATCGTTGCGAAAGAAGACGCCGAGCCAATTGCGGTGGAAAATACGAAATGCCTCGATATTCATGTCCAGAGATACCGCTTTCGGAAAATACATCGATAGGAAACAACCCAATCTTATTGTCGGCTGCATCTGTTAACTGCTTAGCGTGCTCATCAGACACCAACAAATCTAAATCTTGAAGAAAATGCCAATTCGGCAGTTGATCAACCCACCGCATCACCAAGTAGTCTAAATGTGAAAAAATTGTGAGATCTAACCCCAATGGTCCGCTGGTATCGAGCCAGAATCTTGGGCCACGTACAAATTTCTTATTTGTATTTTTGTAGATATTCCAAGACGACCCATCGAGTAGATCAACTGAGCCAATTTTTGTAAGTGCACCTCTTCTGCGGTAACGTAAAAGACAAGGCAAGAAATACAACATGCCCGCACCTTTTGGTACGCAGAGATAACTGGCATGGCCTATGGATTTAAATCGCCTGCCAGCTATTGCTGAATTGCCGCCCAGAAACAAAACATCAGCATTATTCTTTGAAACATCTCTGTAACTTCGGTATTGAGCCAGCAAAATATCATTCTTGCGAATAGGGTCTGCATTCCATTCGCGCGTGCGAACAAGCAAATCAGAGGGGCGCGCATCTTGAAAAGACTGTGCCATGGCTTGTGTTAAGTCCATGAGGGCAACTTTCTTACCCTCTACGAGTTCCCTTAGTGAAACTTCTTTCACAACTCCACCCACCGATCACGATGCCGGAGAAACCAGATCCACTTGCGAAAGTGGGACAATTGGCTTTCAATTTGAGACCACACAAAGTTCGGAAATCGGATAAAGAGCCAATGCAACAACCTTTTAAAACCAATTTCCACGTTGCTGCCATTCATCAATGTTTTGTAACTAACTCCAAGTACCGGGTACCAAAAGTCCTTATAACTGCAATCTTTCCTGCCCGGACATTCCAGGCCAAATTTCCTGCCTCCGATATAGTCCACGCTGTTTTCAAAATCTGTTTCTGAGCGATCAATTGCCTGACAGAATTCAAAATCAACAATTTTTATCAGTCCATTATTTCCAATGATAAAGCTATCTGGGTTCCAATCCACAATAGCAAACCCTTGCTGGTTGATACCAGAAACAATCTCCATAATCTGCCGGGCAGTCCTCACATCGTAATATTCCAAAAAACCGTTGCCGAACGTGTAGGTGCTGTCGTGGAAGATCGTTTCGAATTCATAAGCACCGGTAATCGAAATTTCTGAAATAGCAGGGCTGGAAATTTTTATTCTGGCATCCACTTCTCGGCTAAAATATCTTGAATAGTGCGGAAAATAACGCTTTGAAACATACGAGTTTCCTTCTTTCAAAAGCTTAGAAACACGCGACCGAAAACCGTTACCTAGTGTAGGGTCCACCTTTGACGAATCCGCCGCAGACACCAGCACTTTCACGCCATTTTTGCATCCAATTTTTTGGAACAGTTTACGATAATGGCGCACGCGATTGAAAATACCGCAAACCTGAACTGGCAGAGATATCTCAAGATACTGAACCTCTTCCGGTATTCGAGCGGCTTTTGCTGGCAGATCCGCTTTATGCGCTGGCTTGCATGTAATGCCAATGGCATTCAAATTTCGGGATAAGTCTGCACCGACCATATCCACATTTACGGCAATAATATCTCTGATCATCAAAAAACACTGGGTTCAAGCCCGTCAAATATTTTAACGCGTTCAAGACTAAACCCATGAACGCCCTCTTCGTTTGTGATCGGCCTTACATCCAGCACCATGAACTGCGTTTCCGGGCGATTTTCCCGAACATGCTCAAGCACTTCATTCTGAATCTGCATCCAGTTCGAGTCAAGCTGTTGAGCAAATCCTGTATAGCCATATTTAATCGCCGTCCGCACTTTTCCAAGGCGCATGCAGGCGACAGCTGACAGCAATTTGAATAGACCAATCCCTTCTCGGCCAAACGAACGATGCGTATAGAATTTCACAAGCTGCGCTTTGCTTATCTTGATATTTATCAGGACAATTTTTCGCGGGCCACGGGCCAAAAACTTCAACAAGGCAGCATCTTCTGACAAGGCCTTTATACTGTTGTCCGTCAACCTGTTAAGTGCGTTGTGAAATATAATGCATTTATGGTTTGCTGGATCTGCATCAATGACATCAAGGGGCACAATTGGGTGCCCGTTTCGATCACACATACTGCCTTTCAACGCACGGTCCGGATATTTTGCATCAACGCTCAGCGCCGTTGTGGCGCACTGGGGAAGAAGTTCCAAAATTTCTTCTGCTAATTCCTGTCGGTACAGCGCGCGCACAAACGAAGTTTTCCCACAACCAGAAGGCCCTGAAACTACAAATAGACAATCCAAAAAATTACACTCGTTTATTCTATTGGCAGGTCAGTATAATTATCCTGAACATAGCTCTGAACAAGATCTTGTCCGACGGTTATATAATCATCATCAGACACCAAAACGTGGCTATTGACAATTTTGCCCTTGTACCTGTCCAAACGATCAAACCAAGCTCTATAC
>CAZOCA010000205.1:0-883 GCA_964578105.1 uncultured Pararhizobium sp. | reverse complement strand
CACGGTCCGGATATTTCGCATCAACGCTCAGCGCCGTTGTGGCGCACTCTGGAAGAAGCTCCAAAATTTCTACAGCCAATTCCTGTCGGTAAAGCGATCGCACAATCGAAGTCTTCCCGCAACCAGACGGGCCCGAAACTATAATTAGACAATCCACAAAGCCAAACTCACTTATTCTGTTGGCTGATCAGCAATGTTGTTCTGAACAGGATTCATTGTATCATCTCGGCCAACAGCTAAAGACATGAAATAAAGCGTTACCCAATTATAATGCAGACATTCACATCAGATCAAACCACGAACCTTATCCAAAACTTTAGATAGTAAATCAACATGGGAACCGTCCCATTCAATTTCGAGCAAAAACAGAGCGAGTTAATTAATAGAAAGGTCCTGGCTGCACAAGTGAAATTCAAAGACGCATCAAGTCCGTCGATGTGAAAAAAATGCGGAGAAATTACTCCTCAATGTGGATACGTTGGGCAGCACATCAACTGGAAAAGGGCTAACTCGTAAACATGCACAATCAAGTGAACGCGTCAGTCAACCCTTTAAATATCTCCATATCTGCCGCAAGGTGCGAAGAACCTGATGTACACCAGTCGCCCATCCTGCAATTCTGCAGCTATTGCTGAGAGAGTGTTTTCGAGAATGCGAACATGGCATATGAGGCTCGACACTGGGTCAGATACAAACCTTTGACAGAGCAATATTTTAAGTTGCCCGCCTTAGCAAAATTCCAAATTCACACTAGGAAATATGTAGACAAAATAATGAGTTCATCAAAATACAAACAGGCCTTGAAGCTAGCTTCCGCAAAATTAGCGGTTTCCGTGAAAAGACAAATATATGGGGAGGTTGGATCACTGCCAGACTTCCTCAT
>CAZOCA010000204.1:4856-6139 GCA_964578105.1 uncultured Pararhizobium sp. | reverse complement strand
GTGATAGAATCCGACAATTTCGAGTTTCTGCGCAGTTATGCGATAGCCGAGAATATCCTTTCCTTTCAATTGCCTGTTGGTCTTCCGGACAGCAGCGCAGAGCGGGGCCTTTTAACGAAACTCATAGATCCGCGCGATGTACCACCGGGTCTTATACATTTCGGACAATTGCGTGGTCGCACCCTTCCGGTGGCGGTTGCCAAATTTGCAGATCAAGTGGCGAAGGCCCTGACAGCACGGTTTCTCTAGCGTCCCACCTCTCGATTCCAAATTCGATTTACAAGTGAAATCGTTTCATATATGAAACACCCAGAGCTTCAGTTTAAATGAAGCCTTTGGGGAAAGGGCTGCATCTATGCAGATCCAGGAGGAACGGCTCAGCGGCATTTCGTTGGGCGAGAGCAAAATTGCATTGGAACTGAAAGGCATTGGAAAGTCCTTTGCCGACATATCGGTTCTGCGCGACGTTGATCTGATCATCAATGGTGGAGAAATCCACACTTTGATGGGGGAGAACGGCGCGGGAAAATCCACCCTCGTAAAAATCATCAGTGGCGTTAATACGCCCAGCGCCGGTTCCATGACAATCGATGGTGTTCCTGTGCGCTTTGAGACACCGCGCGATGCGGAATATCAGGGCATTGCCATCATGCACCAGGAACTCAGCCTTATTCCGGAGATGACTGTCGCAGAGAACGTGATGCTGGGTCATGAGCCGCTGATTGGTGGCCTCATTGTCGATCGCGCCTGCATGCGGGAAAAGGCCAAGGAAGCCCTCGCACGCTTTGGCTTTACAATCGACATTGATACGCCGGTCAAACAATTGCGCGTTGGCGAGCAGCAATTGATTGAGATTGCACGCGCCCTGCTGATGGATGCGCGTCTGCTGATCATGGATGAACCAACGTCTGCCCTCTCACAGACCGAAGCTGACATTCTGATGGAGGTGATCCGCGATCTGGCACTGAATGGCGTTGCCGTACTTTATATCTCGCATCGCATGGACGAGGTGTTTGAGATATCCGACAGAATTACAGTCCTGCGAGACGGGGACTATCTGGGCACCGTTCTGGCAAGTGACACAACGCCCACGGATGTCATTGAACTCATGGTCGGGCGCCGGATTGAAGTTGTTCGCATTGACCGCAAGACCAAACCTTCCAGTGAAAAAGTGTTGGAAGTCGAGAACCTGACTGTCTCATCCGATGTTTCATCTGGCGGGCGGCCGATCCTTCAGGATGTGTCGTTCTCGCTTCACAAGGGCGAAATTCTGGGCGTCGGCG
>CAZOCA010000204.1:4436-4846 GCA_964578105.1 uncultured Pararhizobium sp. | reverse complement strand
ACCGGCCGTCTGGTTGTTGAAGGCGAAGAGGTAAATCTGCGCAGCCCTGTGGACGCAGTTGACCGCGGCCTTGCGCTCATCACCGAGGATCGCAAGGCAACCGGTCTCATCCTCAATCACAGCATTGCGGATAACGTTATTCTGCCTCTTCTGCCCCGCACAACCCGATTTGGCTTGCGCTCTGAAAAGCGCAAGCAGGAGGAGGCTCAGGCGGTCATTGAAAAACTCAGTGTTACGGCGCGCGGGCCGGACCATCCGGTTGGCCAGTTGAGCGGCGGCAATCAGCAGAAAATCGTTCTTGGCAAATGGCTTGCCACGTCGCCCCGCATCTTGCTGCTGGATGAACCGACAAGGGGCATCGATATCGGTGCAAAAGATGAAATCTACACTCTGATCGGCAAGCTTGCTGA
>CAZOCA010000204.1:0-4426 GCA_964578105.1 uncultured Pararhizobium sp. | reverse complement strand
TGCCTGGTCGATTGTCAGCGGGACTTCAAAGGCTTGTCCGGCATAGCGCACATCAACTTCGAACTCGCTTGTGATGCTGTCTGAAGGAATGCCATCGGCTTCCAATTCAGCCCGCGTTTGCGCCGCCATCTCGTCGAGCAGTGCGATGAGATCGCTCACATCGGTCTGATCGGCAAGCTTGCTGACGAAGGCATCTCGATCATACTGGCCAGTTCGGAAATTCCGGAATTCCTGGCGGTCTGTGATCGGGTCATGGTGCTTTGTGAAGGCAGGGTTACCGGAACGCTGGAAAGCGACGAGATGTCCTATGACGGCATCAAACACCTGGCGATGCAGTTCTTATGAGCCGCTCGACTTTGATAGATCACACAGGAAGACCAAAATGAAAGCGACGTCCCTATCAAAGCCGCAAGGTGTGACCGGAAAGCCCGCCACTGCTATCCTCTTGTCGCTCGTTGCCAAAACAAAGCTCTATTGGGGCCTTGCGGCGCTGATTGTCTTCGGCATCTTCACATCGCCCCTGTCGTCCAAAGGCAACAACATATTCATGTCCGTGGGCAATCTGACCGATGTTCTAAGGCAGGTGTCTGTGACCGGAATTGTTGCTGTTGGCATGACGCTGGTAATCTTCATCGCAGGCATTGATCTGTCTGTTGGATCAATCCTGGCTCTGGGAACAGTCATCTGCGCCATGCTTTTAACCCAGGAGGGCTGGACAGCGGCGAGCTATTTTGGCGTTCCCGCAACCGGGGCCGTGTTGTTTGTCATCGTCTTTGGTGCAGCTGCGTTCTTGAGAAAGAACCTGGTTAGCCAGGATCAACCGGCAAGTCAGAACAAGGGATTTCGCAACAATATTGTGCCGCTGATCATTGCCGTTGTCGTTGCAATCGCAGCTATGGTTTGGCTAGCCAGTCAGGTCCAGACCAAGTTTGGCGTTCTGGCGGTTCTTCTGGCAGTGCCCTGTATCGGAGCCGTCATGGGCACGTTGAACGGCTCGCTGATCGTACATGGCCGTTTGCAACCGTTTATCGTCACACTTGCCATGATGGTCGGTGCCCTTGGGCTGGCCCGCGTTATCGCCGGACAGGATACGGCGGTCTATCCGGTATACACCGGCAGCAACGCCGCTGAATCATTTGAGGTTTTGCGCAGCCTGTTTCTGGGAGTCATTCCCGTGCCCGGCCTGTTTTTCCTCGGCGTGTTTGTGATTGCCTATCTGGCTGCGCGTTTCACCACCTATGGCAGCTATTTGCTGGCCATTGGCGGGAATGAAGAAGCTGCGCGTCTGGCTGGTATCAATGTCAATCGCGCCAAAATCACCACCTACGCCATTGCCGGCGCATTGTCGGCTTTTGCCGGCATTCTGTATGTCGCACAATTTCGCCAGGGCAAACCGGATGCCGGCCTTGGCCTGGAACTGGATGCCATTGCAGCCGTCGTTATCGGCGGAACCAGTCTCATGGGCGGACGAGGCTCGATTATCGGCACGCTGGTCGGCGTGCTGATTTTCGGCTTCCTCAGCAATATTCTGCAACTCAACAATATTGACAGCAATTCACAGCTCATCCTGAAAGGCATGATCATCATCGTTGCGGTGCTGATTCAGGAAGGACGGCTGGAACAGGTCTCTTTGGTCATCAGGCACATGCTTAGGCCAAAAAGAAATCTCTAACCCCGCAAATCTTGGAGGATCACAGGGTTAGAGACATCGCAAAGGGGCACATTTTGTGCCTCCTCATGACAAGGGAGAATATTATGAACAGAAGGTCTTTTAGCAAGTGGTTTATGGCAGTTGCCTCAACCACGCTTCTGGTAACCACCGCTGGAACAGGTGCGCTGCAAGCTGCAGACAAATATGTCATCGGCTTTTCACAGGTCACCACAGTTGAGCCTTGGCGGGTTCAGTTCAACAAGGATTTGCGGGCAGAAGCTGCCTTGCATGACAATGTTGAGTTGCTCATTTCCGATGCAAATGACCGCACGGAAAAGCAAGTCGCTGATGTTGAAAACTTCATCCGTCAGGAAGTCGATGCACTTCTGATTTCGCCAAAAGAGGCTGCTGGCCTCACTGGCGTAGTGGAGCAAGCAACAGATGCCGGTATTCCTGTGTTTGTGCTTGACCGTAATGTTGAGACTGACAAGTTCATTCAGTGGGTTGGCGGCAACAACGCTTTGATCGGTGTTGCGGCTGGCAAGTTTGCGCTGGATGCATTGGGCGGCAAAGGCAACGCAAAAGGCAAGATCGTTGAAATCTGGGGTGGTCTTGGCATCACTGCGACATTCGAACGGTCTGAAGGCTTTCATGATGCGTTTGAAGGTGAAGAAGGTGTTGAATTCCTGCTGGATCAGCAATCCGGCGACTGGAAACAGGACCAGGCCTACGACATCATGTCCACTGCCCTGCGCAATTTCGAAGATATCACCATGGTCTATGGTCACAATGATCCAATGGCCTATGGCGCATATCTGGCTGCCAAAGATGCCGGACGCGAGAAAGACATCATCTTCATCGGAGTGGATGGTCTTCCCGATGAAGGTGTGATGTGGGTTCACAAGGGTGAATTGTCAGCAACCTTCCTGTACCCAACTCCGGGCGCTGAAGGCCTGCGTCAGGCGCTGAAGCACCTCGCCGGCGAGGAAGTTGAAAAATCCGTCGTCCTGGGAACCGAGGCAATCACGCCCGATAATGCTGAGGAAATCCTCAAACGCAATGGACTGATGTAAGAAGTAACCGGATGAAAACAGAATAGTGTTTATCCTATTTTCTCCAATGGCGTGGAGGCGGCCCTGTCGCCCCCGCGCCTTTTTCAAAAACTGTTCGAAGGTTCTCCGAAGAGGCCTTCTGTTCCAGCCAAAGGGCAACAGTCACAGTGTCTGACCCGCAATCCAAATTGCAGAAATATTCAGCCCCTGCGCTGGAAAAGGGCCTGGATATTATCGAGTTTCTGTCACTCACGGATTCCGCTCCCTCGCTTTCGCAGCTTGCGGCCGGTATTGGTCGGTCCAAGAGTGAGATTTTTCGGATGATGATCGTGCTGGAAGAGCGGGGCTATATCAGACGGGCACAGGGTGACCAGTTTGTTCTGACTGATCGTTTGGGCATTCTGGGTGCCGAACGTCCGCTCAATAACAAGCTTGCAGATCTTGCGACACCTATCCTGCTTGAGTTGTCGGACAAGACACGATATTCGTGCCATCTGTCTGTTTTACATGGGAAAAATTTTATTGTCGTAGCTCATGCAACTCTTGCAAAAAGCTATGGATTGTCAGTGCAGATAGGCCACACATCGCCTGTCATGAACACGTCAGCTGGCGCTTGTTTTCTGGCATTCCTGCCAAACAAGGAACGTCTTGAATTCATGTCCTATTTTGGTGACCCGGATCATCGCAATCACACGGAATTTGCCGAGGAAATTGAAAAATGCCAACAGGACCATCTGGTGTCCATGCCGAGCCTGGAATCTGATTCAATCTGCGAGTTGTCGGCGCCAGTCCTGCACACCACGCACAAGGGAACGGTTGCGGTCGTGACCATCCCCTATATGGATACCAGCAAATCAGAAGGTATTCGTCAGGGAATTGCGGACGATCTTCTGGCGGCAACACGGCTGTTGCGTGACAAAATCAGCATTACCATGCCAAATCTGGTTCTTCCTGCCATCGCTCCGACATCCTGAAATTTCATGGATGCCGCAAGCCCATGGGATGCGCGCTTTGAATCAACCGCCGCAAAGCGATGCAGCATTTACCAGACCATGTCCATACACCGGGTCAAAACCAGGCTCGCCAAGATCTTCGCGCATGGCAGCCATGGCCTCAACAGCCTGCGCTTTGGTCTTGATCAATGGGTTCTTTCCGACCAGCACAGCCAGAACGGCCGTCACATAAGGTGTCGCAAAAGAGGTTCCCGTTTTGGGGCGGGCGCCCCGAATTGATGCCGCCGTCCAGATTTCGACACCGGGCGCTGCAAAGGTGACATGATCCCCGCGCCCTGCCCGCCGATAGACTTTCTTGTTCCCATCAACAGCGGTAACGGCAATTGTTGTGTTGTAGGCAGCAGGATAAGCTGGCGGAGATTTCGGGCCAGCATTGCCCATTGCCGCAACCACCAGGATTCCCTTATCGGCAAGGCTTGAAAGCATGTTCTCCAAAAGCGCATTTGCAGGGCCAGCCAAGCTCAGATTCACAATACCCGCGCCTTCACGGTCCAGAATATCCAGCGAGCGAACCAGCGTAAACACATCGCTGCGATGGTCATCAGATGCGGCCCTGTAGAAGGAATCGACCGCAATCACCTCGGCATCAGGCAGCAATCCGGGGGACCGGCTGCCGCGCGCGCCTATGAGGATGGATGCTACAGCCGTCCCATGTTTCCGGCTGGAAGCCGTCAGATTTTCTTCCGAAGACCGCAACACAGTCAGATTGC
>CAZOCA010000203.1:0-6142 GCA_964578105.1 uncultured Pararhizobium sp. | reverse complement strand
AGAAACTCGGGCGTCCCACATGCAAAACGGAGTTTGGACGTCAGATCTGTCTTACTCCAGTCCACAGTGCTCTGAATGCCAATTTGTTCAAGGATCGGTAAAGCCGCCATCAGATCCCAGGTCGACTCGCCAATGCCGAGATATCCATCGACCTGTCCAAGCGCCACCTCAATCAGAGACACGGTGGCCGAACCGCAGCAACGGAACGACATGCGCGCGTCTTCCAGCACATAACGGAGTGTTTGCAGCCGTTGGTCGACTGCAATCGTTGGATGAAAACCAACACCGCATGCGGCTCGGTTTTCATTGAGCCCGCCCCGCTGCGCCATTGCGGCACCGTTGAGCGTGCTGGCGTGTCCAACCCCGCCAATCAATGTCTGAGAGCGAACAGGCGCGTGTATTACGCCGAAGGTGGGGCAACTATTCTCATAAAGACCTATCGAGACTGCCCACTGATCTCCTCCACGAACAAAGTTGAATGTGCCATCAATGGGATCCACCACCCAGACGCGGCCCGTGGTGCCCTGACGCGCGGCTCCCTCTTCCCCGAAAATGCCATCGTCGGGGAATGCCTGCCCAAGACGCTCGGTCAAAAAGCGTTCTACCTCCTGATCGGCTGCAGTTACCAAATCGAGATGGCCCTTGGATTCTACGGGCACAGTTGCCAGTGTTTCAAAATGGGACATTGCAATTGCCCCAGCCTCGCGGGCCAGAGTTTCAACGATCATGGCGTGATCTTGCACTGAAGATTGGGTCAAAGTTCAACATACCTTGTGTGAATGGAAACGTTTCTTTCATCCGATATTCGATGAATGAAGTAGGCGTAGGGCTCGTTTACTGTCGCAGGTTCGGGTGCGGCAGGATCGAGCGCCAAAGCGTGCTGGAAAGCAGGGCCACCACTAACTGCACAGAAGATACCATTCCACAGCGTTTGAAATGGTCGATGGATATGCCCCGAAAGAATGCGAAGTGGTCCTTGATGGGCCACGATCAACCGTTCGAACGTGTCGCGCCCATCCTGCAACGCCATATGATCAAGTGGGGCGATGGTCGACGGAAATGCGGGGTGGTGCATCAAAATCAGAGTCAGGTCTTTGGAGGGGGCAGCCAGTTTTTCCTCAAGCCAGGAAAGCTGTACCTGGCTGAGCGCACCGTGGACCTGGCCGTCCAAAAGCGTATCGAGTGCAAGGATACGAATGTCTTTGAAGCGTGCCTCGTAATTCAAAAAGTGGCCGGGTTCAAAGGACAGCTTGTCGTCGAACATGGCGCAAAGGCCTGCGCGTTTGTCGTGGTTGCCAGGAACAACGAAAATGGGAACATTAATCGGCGCCAGGATGGCGGCCAAAAGCGCATAATCTTCACTGGAGCCTCCATCAGCCAGGTCACCTGTGAACATGATCGCTTCGATCTTCGGTGTGAACGCAGCAATATCAGCGATGACCTTGCGCGCTGCATCAGCCGCATCCGCGCGAACGATTGATGTTTCTGCAGCATGCGCGAAGACATGGAAATCTGAGATATGTGCAATGAGCATCCCGTGATCCTGGTTGTTTGTTTAGGCGCGTGACAAGCGGTGCATGGAACGCCTATTTGATACCTGCGCGCATGAAATTAGCCACGAATTGGCGTTGGAAGATTATGAACGCAATGATCAAAGGCGCAGTCGTCATCAGCGTGGCCGCATTGACCAGTGACCATTCCACACCACTATCCACGGTCGCGAAAACACTCAATCCGACCGTCAGAGGTCGCACCTCGGGCGAATTCGTGACGATCAGCGGCCAGAGAAAATTGTTCCAGTGAAAACTGATCGAAACCAAAGAGTAGGCAAGGTAAATGGGCCAGGCCAAGGGAACGTAGATGTTCCAAAGCACTCGCCAGGCTCCAGCACCTTCGATCTGGGCAGCTTCGTCCAGAGATTTAGGCACGGTGAGGAAGGTTTGTCGTAGCAGGAAAATGCCGAACGCTGACGTAAGGTAGGGCAGGGCGATACCAATGATCGTGTCAGTCAGTCCCACGCGCGACAAAGTCAGATAGTTCTCCACGATCAGGATTTCAGGTGAGATCAGCAACTGAACCATGATCAAGGCAAACAGAAAGCCCGCCCATCTGAATTTATAGCGCACGAAGGCGTAGGCGACGAGTGTACACAGAACCAGATTGGCAATCAGAATGATGGTTATCAGGATAAGCGTATTGAAGAAATACACTGAAAAAGGTGCTGCCTGCCAAGCCTCCAGGAAATTCGCAATGGTCCATGGCGCATCCCACTGAAAATTAGCCGAGTATTTTTCATCATGAAACGCTGTCCAGACCGAATAAATGAACGGAAGCGCCCAGAGCGCGGCGATGACTGCCGCAAATGTCGACAGCAGGATTTTGTTCAAACCATTGCTCATTGATAATGCGCCTTCCTGTTCAAAACCCAGAATTGGAAAATCGCTAGAATTCCAAGCATGATGACCATCAACACCGTCAAAGTGGCGCCATATGCAAAGTCTCTTTGGCGGAATGTGACTTCGTAAATATAGTAAAGCAGCAGCGCACTTGAGTTGTTGGGGCCGCCCTCTGTCATGACAATGACGTGGTCCACAAGCCGGAATGCATTGATGAGCGCATTAACCGCTACGAAAATCGTTGTTGGCCGGAGCAATGGCAGAACAACATCTATGAAAATCCGGACCGATCCGGCACCTTCAAGTTTTGCCGCGTCCTTCAGGTTAGTTGGCACCGACTGCAAAGCTGCCAGATAGAATATCATGAACAGGCCTGCCTCTTTCCAGACAGCCACAAACATCATCGAAGCCAAAGACGTATCGGTGCTGCCGAGAAAGTTGATGGATGGCAATCCGAAGATCCCAAGTATCTGGGATGCAAGACCGATTCCTGGTGCGTAGAAGAAGAGCCAGATATTTGCGACAGCAATCATTGGCAACATGGTTGGCACGAAGAACGACAAGCGCATCAGGGTCGTCCCCGGGAGCCGTGAATTCACCAGCAACGCCATCCCGATCGCCAAACCAATAGCCAGTGGTATTGTTCCCAGCGCATAGATCGTGCTGTTTATCAGCACTTGTGCAAGCCTGTCGTCTTCAAAAAGCGCCTGATAATTTTCTACCCCGACGAACCGCGACGGGCGACGCGAACTGGCGTTGTTCCAGAAGGAATTGATCAAGGCCTGAATGGCAGGGTAATGCGTGAACGCCACCAGCAGGGAGCAAGGAACGCCCAGCATGATGATTGCCAGTCCTATGGGCAGTCGCTTATTCATGATGCCCCGCCTGGTGCAGATTTTATCATTGTTGAGTCATTATCAAATGGTTCAATAATCATAAAACATGCCCCGGATTCCTGATAAGTTACATGATGAAAGAAATGCTCCGCGCACGCCTTGTATGCGCGGAGCCTGTTTCGTCAGATGTCAGCCTTATTGATATTCGCCAAGCACCTTGTCGGCACCTTTTTGCGCCTCTGCCAATGCGGCCGCTGGTTCAGCGTTGCCAGTGACGGCACTCTCGATTGCATCGACCAGATATTGCGTAACCTTGGCGCGCTGGAAGGTTGCGAACTCACGTTCGGCATATGCAAGTTGGTCCAACGCGACCAACGCCTGTGGCAAGCGTTCGGTATATGCTTTCATCGCAGGCGTTTCCCAGGTGTCAGGCCGCGGGGCCACATAACCAGTTGCGATGCTCCAGCGAGCAGCACTTTCAGGCGAAGTCATGAACCTGATAAAGTCCATTGCCGCTACGCGCTCTTCGTCGGTCGTTTCCTTGAAGATGTAGAAATTGCCGCCGCCGATTGGTGCGCCAGGACCATCTCCACCTGGAAGAAAGCCAACACCCCAGTCAAACTCGGCGTTTTCCTCAATGAAGGCAAGGTTGCCGGTCGACGTCCACATGGAGGCTGTTTGCCCTTCGAGGAACGCTTTTGGTGTGTCACCCCAGGTGATGCCGCCCGGCGCCATGACTTCTTGTTTCGCCAACTCCAGTAGGAATTCCAATGATGCGACTGTTGCCGGTGTGTTGATGCGGGCTTCTGTTCCCGTCTCTGTCGTCAGGACATCACCTTTGGAAACCACCAGACCGCCAAAGAGCCATGCACCACCAAGGCCCAAGGTTGGAATGCGTGTGCCCCAACGGGTCACGTTTCCATTGTCGTCCTTGACTGTCAGTGCCTTGCCGGCCTCAATCATCTCGTCCCATGTAGCAGGAGGTGCCTCTGGGTCCAGACCTGCTTCGCGGAATGCATCCTTGTTATAGTAAAAAACGGGTGTTGAGCGCTGAAACGGGATTGCGTAGGTCTTGCCCTCGAACTGGGCATCTTTCATGAAGCCCGGGTAGAATCCGGCAATCCATTCCTTGTCTGCGTCCGAATTCGCAATATCGGAAATTGGAAGGATCACATCTTCTTCAATAAGAGTGAAAAGATCGATGGAAAGCAATACGGCGACCTGTGGCGGTTGTCCTGCATTCGCGGCAGTCAATGCTTTGGTCGTGGTCTCTTCATAGTTGCCTGCATAAACCGCTTTGACCGTGTGCTGGGGATTCATTGCCGCCCATTCGTCGGTCAATTCCTGAATGGTAGCAACCGCGGGCGCGTTCACGCCAACTGGAAAGTAGAATTCAAGGTCGGCTGCAGAAAGGGCTGTAGAGCTAACCCCCATAAGGCCAGCGATGCCGAAAGTTATTGCATGGGAATTCCGGAATTTCATTGTTGTTTCCTCTTCTTTTTGTGAATAGTCGGCGGTTTTTCCACCGATCTTTTATGTTTCGAGCGGGACATTTTTCCCGGTAGACTTTGAAAACAGATGCGTTGCCGATCTGTCCCAACCCACGACGATTTCTGTGCCCTGTGCCGGCACGTCTTCGCCTGTATGTGATAAAATGAACTTTGACCCGGATGGTGAAACCAGATGGACAAGGAACACGCTGCCTTCGTATTCAACGCTTGCGACACGGCAGGTTGCAGAAAAGCCCATGTCCTGTCCCGGAAACGTGAGGCTTTCGGGCCGTACGCCGATAAGAAAGTCGGATGGATTTGCAGAGGTGATTGCTACAAATTCTGGAGGCATGGTGACGTCTGGCGCCTTTAACAGGTTCATCGGCGGCGTTCCGATGAAACCGGCGGCAAAAACCGAGGCCGGATTGTCATAGAGCTCTTTTGGCGTGCCAATTTGTTCCGCCTGTCCTGAATTCATCAAAACCACGGTATCCGACATCGACAGTGCTTCGCTTTGATCGTGGGTCACATAGACAATTGTGATCCCCAGTTCCTTGTTCAGCGCCCTGATCTCGCTTCGAATTTCCGTACGCAGCTTTGCATCAAGGTTGGAAAGTGGTTCGTCCATAAGCACCAGAGGCCGTTCAGAAACCAGAACCCGCGCAAGCGCGACACGCTGCTGCTGTCCTCCAGATAGTTGAGCCGGCTTGCGGTCCAGAAGTGGACCAAGCGCCATAAGGTCCGCCACGCGATCAACTGATTTTTCTCGAGTCTGCTTCGGCACCTTTCGGACTTTGAGGCCGTAGGCAATGTTATCGGCCACGGTCATATGCGGAAATAACGCATAGTTCTGAAAGACCATTCCGATGTTTCGTTGGTCTGCCGGAAGGCGCGAAACGTCTTTTCCGTCGATCAGGATTTTGCCATCACTCATCTCATCAAGACCGGAAATCAACCGCAATGCGGTACTTTTGCCGCACCCTGACGGGCCGAGGAGAGTCAGAAACCCACCGGGTGCAATCTGGAAATCAATTCCTGTAAGAACTTCGGTTTGGCCCCAGTGCTTCCTCAGGTTCAGAACATTCAATGAAACGCCTGTATTTGTCATACTAACAGGAGCTCCAGATTTGCTTCCGTTACCTGGGCCGCCGTGCCCTCATCCAATTCGACGTTGGTGATAATTCCGGAAATTTGATCAAACCGCGCGGTGCGCATGAAAGCATTGGATTTGAACTTGCTGCTGTCAGCCACCACAAAACGCCTTCGGCTGTTCAAGATGACCTCTTTTTGAACCTGCGAATAGGCTTCGCTGGCAACACTGATCGAGCTCTTATGCACATCGACCGCTGAACAGCACAAAAAGGCTATGTCGAATGAAAGCCCTCTGAGTGCAGAAATCGCGAGCGTGCCGGTAAAGGAG
>CAZOCA010000202.1:4946-6211 GCA_964578105.1 uncultured Pararhizobium sp. | reverse complement strand
GGCGATCTTTGTGGCGGGCATTTTTGTTGGCGCAGATGCCATGAGCCGCAGCGCGGGCGTTCCCAGCTACATCTCCGATGTGATGGTGGCCACCGCCTTGTTGAGCATGGTGACCGCCATCATGCTGACCCGCTTTCGCATCAGGTGGAGGTGACCATGCTGCTTGATGCTTTTGACATTTTTCTGACAACCGGCTTTTGGGTTGCAGCCATCCGCATTGCTTCGCCGCTGATTTTCGCCACCATGGGTGAATTGATCTGCGAGCGGGCAGGCGTTCTCAATCTGGGCATTGAAGGCATTATGACGGTCGGAGCCTTTACGGGCTGGTTCACCGTCTATGCCGGTGGTGATTTATGGACTGGCGTGATGGTGGCAGCACTATCGGGTGCCATGTTCGGGCTTTTGCACGGCTTCCTGACGGTTCCACTTGGCCTGTCGCAACATGTGACGGGCATTGGCATTACACTGCTGGCTACCAGTCTGACCTATTTCACCTATCGTGTGGCTTTGTCAGAATCCACGTCTCCGCCCAAGATCGAGCCTTTCCAGCCTTATCCGGTGCCGGGTCTGTCTGAAATCCCGTTCATCGGCGAAATCCTCTTCATGCAAACGCCGCTCACCTATCTGGCCTTCATTGTGGTCGCCATGGTGGCTTGGGTTCTGTACCGCACCCCGTTGGGGCTTGCAGTGCGTGCTGCGGGTGAAAACCCGGTGGCGGTTGAGGCGCAGGGCATCAGCGTTACCGCTATTCGCGTTGGCGCTGTCATGGTTGGGTCAGCCCTGATGGCCATTGGCGGGGCGTTCCTCACCATGTCCGCGTTCAATTCCTTCTTCTTTGAAATGATCAATGGGCGCGGTTGGATTTGCATTGCTTTGGTCGTCTTTGGCTCATGGCGCCCGGGCAAGGCGTTGATTGGCGCAATTCTGTTTGCCGCCTTTGACGCCTATCAGGTGCGTCTGCAGCAGGTCACCGGCGGCGTCATTCCCTATCAGATCTTCCTGATGTTGCCTTATGTTCTCTCTATCGTGGCGCTCATTGTGGTGGCACGGCGCGCAAGCTATCCAAAAGCACTGATGGTGCCGTATCAGAAAGGCGAAAGATGAGTTTTGATTGTTTACTGACCGGCGGCATTCTTCCAGATGGATCAACTGCTGATATCGCGATTACAGGTGCAAAGATCGCCGCGATAGCCCCGAAGATTGATGGCACCGCGAACGAGACCATCGACATCTCCGGCAATCTGATCAGCGCGCCCTTTGTCGAT
>CAZOCA010000202.1:3423-4936 GCA_964578105.1 uncultured Pararhizobium sp. | reverse complement strand
GTCCTATGGCATTCCGCGCATCAACAAATCCGGCACATTGCTGGAAGGCATCGGCCTTTGGGGCGAGTTGAAGCCGCAACTGACCCATGAGGCGGTCAAACAACGCGCGCTCGATTATTGTGATTGGGCGGTCACGCAGGGCCTGCTGGCTATCCGTACCCATGTCGATGTGTGCGATGACCGCTTGTTGGCGGTTGAAGCCCTGCTGGAAGTTCAAAAGGAAGTCGCGGACTATATTGATCTGCAACTCGTGGCCTTCCCGCAGGACGGTGTCTATCGCAGCCCCAACGCCATGCAGAACACACTGCGCGCGCTGGATTTGGGTGTTGATGTGGTTGGCGGCATTCCCCATTTTGAACGCACCATGGAGGATGGTCGCCGTTCGGTGACGGAACTGTGCGAAATCGCGGAAAAGCGCGGTCTGCCGGTGGATATGCATTGCGATGAAACCGACGATCCCCATTCGCGCCACATCGAACAACTGATCTATGAAACCCAGCGGCTCGGTCTTCAGGGACGCGTTGCCGGATCGCATCTGACCTCCATGCATTCCATGGACAATTACTATGTTTCAAAACTGCTGCCGCTGATGGCCGAAGCAGAGGTCTCTGCCATTCCTAATCCGCTGATCAACATCACCATTCAGGGCCGGCACGACACGTACCCCAAGAGAAGGGGCATGACCCGTGTACCGGAAATGCTGGCGCACGGCATCCGCGTTGGCTGGGGCCAGGATTGCGTGCTCGACCCCTGGTATCCGCTGGGCAATGCGGACATGCTGGATGTCGCCTTTATGGGCCTGCATGTGGCACAAATGACCAGCCCGGCAGATATGTCCCGCTGCTACGACATGGTCACCAACCAGAACGCAGCCATCATGAATCTGGACGATTACGGTCTGCAAATTGGCAAAAAGGCCAGCCTTGTCGTGCTGGATGCTGGCAACCCCATAGAAGCAATCCGCCTGCGCCCCGAGCGTCTGCTGGTCATGGCCAAAGGCAAGGTCATCGCCAAGCGGGAAAGGCAGGACATGCAAATGTCCTTGCCAGGGCGGCCATCACAGGTGAACCGACGTCACAAGACGCCTTAGGCTCTGGACCTTGCATGCAACCGGCGCGACTGCCGTAAGCAGCCCAAAGCCTGCCTTTGCGTGAATTTTAGTTTGCCCGCTCGCGATCCCATAAGCGGAAGTTCGTCAGGCCATCAAACGTTTTTGATCCGCCTTTAGAGCTGGATTGGCCTGATTTTTGTAAGCATCGGGTGACGGTCGTCCAATCAGATAGCCTTGAACGGTATCACACCCTGCAAGCTGCAATTTGGCCAGTTGCATCTGTGTTTCAACGCCTTCGGCGATAACTTTCATGCCGAGCGCGTGACCCAGTTCGACAATCGCCCGGACGATGGGCAGCGCGCTTTGAGTCTCATCAGAATGATCCAGTTTACTCACGAAACATTTATCGATTTTCAATCGGTCCATCTGAAATTCCTGAAGCGTGCCGAGTGATGAGTATGC
>CAZOCA010000202.1:0-3413 GCA_964578105.1 uncultured Pararhizobium sp. | reverse complement strand
ATGAGTAGCCCGTTCCAAAATCATCGAGAGCAACCGGTATTCCCAATTTTCGGATTTCGCCCAAGGCTCGTTTGTTGGTGTCACTTCCCGACAAGAATACCTCTTCCGTAACTTCAATTTCCAGCATATCCGCGGTACAGCCAGTCTCGGCCATGACCCTCTGCAACAGTCCGACGGGGTCCAGATTCAGCAGAGTTGGTGATAGATTGAGTGCGATCCTTTGATCGTGGCCTTCATCTGCCAATTGTCGGGCAATGTGCCCGGCTTTCAGAAACAGCTGTTCCGTCAATGGTTCAATAAGACCGCTTTCTTCTGCAATGGGAATAAACTGATCTGGACCAATGGGACTTTCGCCCACGGGATCCCAGCGAGCAAGCGCTTCAAACCCAACGATCTTGCCTGTTCTGACCTCGCGTTGGGGTTGGAAGTCGAGAAAGAGCTCGCCGGTTTCGATCGCTGCTCTCAGATTGTCTTCAAGACTCTGACGGTTGCGAACAACAACATCGAAGCTCTCCTCAAACAAGCGATACTGACCGCGTCCAGTTCCCTTAACCTGATACAGAGCCAGATCGGCCTTCCTGATCAGCTCCTCTGCAGTGGTTTCATCGCCGTTGTGCAGAACGATACCTATGCTGGTGCCGGTGCGAATCCGGCGATCATTAAGCAAAAAGGGAAGTGAGATGCTTTCGATCGCACTTTGCGCAACCCTCACCGCTTCTCTTGTATAGTCTTCACCCTTGATGATGATCGCAAACTCATCACCGCCCAGCCTGGCAACCAAATCGTTGGATTTGGCACAATTATTGAGCCGCGATGCCACTTCGATCAGAAGTTTGTCACCAACAGGATGCCCCATCGTATCATTCACATTCTTGAAGTGATCAAGGTCCAACATCATGACGGCAAAATTGCTGCCTTCTTCCACAGCGGTCGATAGCTGCTCCTCGAAAGTTCGACGGTTTGGGAGTTGTGTTAAAGTGTCTTCTTTTGCCGTCCTTGCAATACGCTCTTGCTCAAGTATGCGTTCGCTGACATCTGCAAACAGAATTGTTGTGCCCAAAGACTTACCGTTCCTCGCGGTAATTGGGGACAATCGAAACGCAAACGTCTTGTCGTTATTTGCATCCTGTCCCTCTATTTCCAGAGCTTCAGAATTTTCGATAGCGTTTGATATTTGGTCTGAATTTGATGCGCTCAAATTGGAAATGATGCCGTGAACGCCGTCGGTCTCAAGGTTGGGTGCCAACTCCTGTGCAGCCGCATTTGAGAATACAAGAGTGCCACTTTCGTCCAGAATGACCACTGCATCCTGGGTGCTCTCGACAGCGGCATGTACACGTGCGCTTTCTTCACCCGCCGCTTTGTCCTTAATACGCCTGAGATTTTGGACTTCAAGTGCATTTTGCCGGAAGCCTTCAATGGCGTCTGCCATCATGTCAATTTCCAGTAAATTATGCGGAACAAGTACAGGCTTTTCCAGATCGCCATTACTCAATCGTATGATGCCATCTCGCAGCAACCGAAGTGGTCGCGCAATGCCGAGCAAAATCACGTACAGAATGCCCAAAATCAATAATAAGACGCCACCTGAAACCAGGCTGTGAGTGACAGTCGATTGCCACACCGCCAGGTCTAACCGTGCCTTGGATATGATGTAATGGAGCTGCCCGAGTTCTTCAGTTCCATTTGCGGAATTGTGTTCAATAATAGCGCTCAGATAGATGATCTCAGGACTATCAACTTCGGTCCGAAGGCCAAAGGAAGCCACCTCGTCCCCTACAGGATCGGTAACCCATGCGGCGACAAAATCGGGGTCAAAATTCAAGGCGGTCAGCGCGTGCTCAACATGAGCAATATCAAAGTTCCATAAAGGTGCGCTGATAGCGTTGGCGCTTGCTGCAAGGAGCCCATTGGCCTGTTCACCACGATCGGAAATGCTTGCACGACGCAGATTGTCGCTTAACCAGATACCATAACTGATCATGATAAGGGAAACGCCGCAGATTATGAATACAGCAGTGCGCCACTTGACGCTTCGCGGTACGAAATACTTCAAACCCGTCAAGGCCCACCTCCCGCTCAAAATCAGTTCCAGACCGGCAGTGAATATTTGGCCATGATTTCTGCCAACCGTCCTGATGCGCGCAGCTCATCCAGACCTTCGCCCAATTGTTTTGCATAGAGTTTGGAATTCGGGTTTTTGGGGGAAAATGCAATGTAACCAGGGTCTGGTTGTTCGTTAGGAACAACCGTAAATTTGTCAGCGAGATCGCCTGCCCTCAGTCGATACAGGATTACCTGATAATCCTCTGCAACAACATCGATACGGCCCGCGATGAGCTTCTGAAGGTTCATTTCCAGCGCTTCGTCTCCGGAGACGAATTGCACCATATTGTGGTCGTCTCTGTATTTCTCAATGTAATCCCCAAGGGGGCCAACATATTCATATCCGTTGATCCCACCTAAGGTCAGACCTTCCAGAGGCTCTGCTTGTGAAAGATCAAGCTCTTCTCCAACGCGCGTGACAATGCCATCAACCAAAGGCCCCAAAGGCGGCCCCAGAACGAAGCCCTCGACTTCTTCCTCTACCGCTCCAATGACCCCGTCAATTTCGCCATGGCGGGCTTTTTCGACACTGCGAAGCCAATTCAATTTCTCGTAAACTACGGTATGGCCAAACATTCCAAGCGCTTCTTGCGCAACTTCAATCATGTAACCGGGCAATTCAGAATTCGGCTCACAATTGTAGGGGCACCAAAGATCGGATTTGAGAACTATGGTATCCGCCTGTGCTGTGGCTGTCGTAATCAAAAGCGTTGAACACATTGCAAGCGATCTCAAAAGGCTCCCTGCGATGATTTTCATTGGACTTACTCCTGAATAACTACGGCAGTTTTAGCAAAATACCTTCAATGGCGTGTTCTGATTATGCGTCAAATCTTGGCGTGAATGACAAGGTTTTGTTTATGAAATAATGCGTTGGTCCGTAACGCCGTCCTGTCCATGCTTGCCCCATGAGCGCAACAACACTGGTGACGCAATTTTGTTTGCGAAAAGAAGAGTGACCTGCGGCTATGCGCGTGCCGCATTTGATCTTGCGAGAATGACAATTCGCCCGCAGATGAGGTAATATTGCACCAAATGATTGAGAAAGCGTTGATGCACACGCTGGACCATACGGTGTCCATCACGGCCCTAAAGTCATGGAAAACACGGTGCGCGCACTGGGTTTCGGCGTCGATGTGGTCGGCAGCATTCCCAATCCGCTGATCAACATCACCATTCAGGGCAGGCACGACACCTACTCCAGGAGAAGGGGCATGATCCGTATGCCGGAAATGCTGGCCCACGGCATCTGCGTTGGCTGGGGGCAGGATGAACTGTTTTGGATCATCAAATGAGTCCGTATAAAC
>CAZOCA010000201.1:0-6217 GCA_964578105.1 uncultured Pararhizobium sp. | reverse complement strand
CACGAAACGCATGGTTGCCAAAATGGCTACACATCTACAATTGCGAAAGACCCCATGGAGGTATTAATATGAAAACACCAATCAGTCGGTTGAAATCAAAATCGTGAACAACCTCATTGGAAACCACACTTAGGGCGTGTACTCATAGATGATTGGGAGCGGACGGCCGCTTTCGGCAAACCCTTCGAGGCTGATCCATCGACCGGATGGGTCGGCAATGCGGAGATACTGTATAAAAAGTCGACGTGCTGCGCTCGCCAGTCGTTTTTGCAGCATGAATTTTCGGGAAAGGCCGGCAGCGGAAATCCAATTCCGAAAAATGCTCACCTGCGAAAACGGGTTCTAAGGTTCTAGCCTGATTTTTGGGTGACCGACTTTTTCAACAGTATCCGGACACAGCGTATCTTGGGCCTTGCCTTGATTGTTCGGTTGTAACGCATCGCGGGCCAGGTGCTATGATTTACGAATGTGGAAACGACTGATCGCTTAGAGAGCAACAGCTCCGCTACAATGATTTTGATCCTGGGTTTCTAACGAATTTGTTTCACGGCCAACCTTGTGCTTCTAAACAATTGCGGCCAGAAGTGATTATGGAATATAGCGGTACAAATACTGAGTTGATCATTCTGGGCATTCTGGTTTGCACCGTTGCCTATTCGTTGCTGACTAAGGTTATCTCCAAAACAATATTGACACTCCCGATCATCTTTGTGGGAATTGGCTATCTTTGTGCACCAGTGACCCAATCCCTCGGCACCACGGTTGAGCTCCGCGAGTCAGCACGTTTGTTGGCCGAGGTGACGCTGGTACTTATACTTTTCGCCGATGCCAGCCATGTTCGTTTCTCGCGACTAAAAATGACATTCGCAATCCCGTTACGAATGTTGGTTATAGGTCTGCCTGGATCGATCGCATTGGGAACTCTGGTGGTCTTTTACGTTTTCCCGGCAGGAGGTCTGGCCCTGGCATTGCTAACGGCGGCGTTACTGGCCCCAACAGATGCAGCAATTGGGCAAGCTGTTGTGTCGAGTGCGGAAGTGCCCGATCGTTTGAGTCAATCAATCAATATGGAAGGTGGTCTGAATGACGGGCTGGTTCTTCCCTTTGTCCTTTTGGGAGCCATGTTAGCCTCGACCAATATGAGAGAAACGGATGGGTTGGCACTTTTGGCTGTCACTCAAATTGTCCTTGGACCGATCGTTGGCATTGCAATAGGCTGGATCGCTGCCCGTTCACTCGACTATGTCCAGCAGCGGGATTGGATCATTGGAAGCGCCCAAGGCATCGTCTTTCTGTCCACTGCTTTTGTCAGTTTTATCGCATCTGTGCTTGTCGGCGGAAATGGGTTCATTGCGGCATTTGTTGCCGGTGCCGTTTTTGGCAACACATACCGACATGACATCCACTTCATTAAGGAGTTCATGGAAGGCGCTGGACAGCTTTTGACCATGGCAGCATTTTTGGTCTTTGGCGCACTGATGCTGCCCGATGGCTTGGCCCATATCTCCTGGTCGACAGTCTTGGTCGCCATTTTATTCCTGACAGTCGTGCGGGTGCTGCCTATCCTGGTGTCGCTTGCGGGTACCGGCCTTGCAATGCGGGAAAAGCTGTTTTTAGGTTGGTTTGGTCCGCGTGGTCTGGCATCAATCCTGTTTACGCTGATCATGATGGATGAGTACGATATCCCCAATGAAGAAGAGCTGTTGGCTTGTATCTCACTAACTGTTGCATTGTCGGTTCTGCTGCACGGAGTCAGCGCATCTCCTCTGGCGAAGCGCATCGGAAACAGCGCGGACACCTGAAGACACGACGCCAAATTTGATTTTTTGACGAGAGAAAGACTACAGAATTCCCTTTGGCGCAGCTGCAAACGGCCTTTTCCAACCATAACAGTGGTTGGTGAAACGCAGCCGCAACTCCCTAGGCCCCGCCCAAATCGCATCTCTCTCTGTGTCTCGTTGCGGGATTAAGAGTCGGTGGCATAGACTTTTTTTGCAATGAGGCTCAAGCAATAGTTGACGTGCAGGTTGGGCGAACATCCTGCCCCATCGGAACCTGCGTGATCCAATCTGCTTCAGTCCATACCTCTACAGTCACCGAAATCATGTTGAGCGATTCTTCAAGTCGATCAAACACCGCCGGCGCATCGCAACGCGATAGGAGAAGCACGCAGACAACTGCCTCGCCTTCGTCAAGCCCGCAGCAATTCGCCTGTGGCTTCTGGTTTATGGGTCCACGTCCTGGTCTGTTTTAACTGCCAGCCAGACCGCTGACATGTGATCTCTCGGTAAACACGCCAACGCAACAGCGGGTACAAATTTACCAGTTAGCGTCCGTATCAGCGAAGAGATGCGCTCCTGGAGATGACCGGGATGCGGCACCAGATGAAGCTGACCTGCTGCTTGACACATCAATAGTTAATATACTAACTATTGATGTGACGAAGCCGTCCAATCCGAGCAGCGCCGAGGTCTTAATGGTGGCCGGATTTAGGCCGCCACCGCATGCGATCTATCGGCCCAGCCAAGGAACCGACATGAAAAAGCACATGGGTTTAGGCATCCTCACCATTATCTGCAGTGCTGCAGTGTTGGTCGGGCCAAGCAGTGCCCACCACGGAGTCAACGCGCAGTTTGACCTCAGTCAGGCGCTTGAAGTTACCGGTACTGTTACGAATATCCGGCTCGTAAACCCTCACAGCTATGTCTATTTCGATGTGCAAAACGAAGAGGGTGGCGTTGATGAGTGGCGCTGCGAGCTCAGATCCGGGAGCATTCTAAGACGCCTCGGCTGGAGCACAGACTTGTTCCCCGACGGTGCAGAGATCACTATTTCGGGCGCTCCGGCGCGGGAAGAGCCGCATGCCTGTTATACCGAAACGATTACCTTTGCTGACGGACGCGTTCTGCAGCGCAACTCCACCATCGATGCCGAAGGCGCCGTGATTGAAGAAGCGCGGCAGATGGTTCGGTCCGATGGCACGCCAAATATCGACGGAAACTGGGTTGCGCCTGCTCGCAGCCGGCCTGGGCCACCTCCCGGCGCGGGAGAAGGTGCGGCGCCAGCCGGTGCCCCTCCTGGTGGGGGCGGGAGACCTGAGTTCGAATTGACCGAAGCTGGCACGGCGGTCGCCGCCGGGTATGTCCGCGAAGACCATCCCCGTTTCAACTGCAAATCCGTAAACATCTTTGACGACTGGACTTTCGACCAGATGGTCAACAGGATCGTCCAGACAGACGACACCATCTACATCACTTATGGATTCATGGACATCGTCCGCGAGATCCATCTTGATCTGGAGGATCACCCGACAGACATAGATCCGAGCATCTCCGGACATTCCATCGGGCGCTGGGAGGATGGCGTGTTGATTGTTGACACAATCGGTTTCGAACCGGGCTACCTCGTCGCGCCTCCAGTGACAGGGCAGGGCGCTGTGATGAACTCTGGCGAGCTTCATGTGGTCGAGCGATTTTCACTCAGCGACGATGGTTTGACGCTGAACCGCAGCTTCGAGGGGGAGGATCCAGTAAATCTGGTGGGTCAATATGAGGGACAAGACAGCGTCAACCTGACCGATGCCGCCTATGAGGACTATGCTTGTGAGGATTTGACCAACGAGACCTTACCCTGAGACACCCTGCTGTATCGTGACTGCATAATTGTAAAGATTGACTGTCAGAGGATGCGGCATACCCAATTGGCTGCAGCAAAGCCTATACCGAATTCTCTTCAGCTTCGCCAACAACCGTCTGCACCAATTGCGCGGTCCGCATGAAATGCGCGTTGAGCAATTCGATCACAAGGTTGGTCTCCCGGTCGACGGCTGCAGACATGATTTCCTGATGTTCATCGCGCGGGTCGCTGCGCGAGACACCGGCGACGCGGGCCAGGTTTCTATAGCGCTCAGCGGCATCAAAAAGACGGCTGCAGGTGTCAATCATCCAGTTTGAGCCGCAGGCTGATATCAGCGACTGGTGAAACTCCTTGTGGACCACTGCCCATTTTGGATTGGGAATCATCTCTTCCTCGGGGAGAAAACGCGGTGTCCTCTTGAGGCGGTGACAGCTCAGGATAACCGCCTCTTCCCAGTCGGTATTGCCCTTTTCAATCGATTCCCGGACGCCAATCTCATTCACCCAACATCTGGCCTGCGTTAAATCCGCCAGCTCCGGTACGCTGACCGGCTGGACCTTGAAACCGCGATTGTCTGCCTGAAGTGCCAGGCCTTCGGCTGATAGTCGGTTCAGCGCCTCGCGCACGGGGCTGAGACCGGACGCATAGGTTTTACTGAGATCGCGGATGTTCAGCTTCGCACCGGGAAGCAGCTTTCCGTCAAGAATCTCGTTGCGCAGAAGCAGGTAGATAGATGACGCCCGCGTTGGTCTCTGCTCTATGGCTTCGTTCACCATGTCTTTCATGCCTCATTTGGAAGGCTGGCCTGTCAGGATTGATCGCCTTGGACTCTCAAGATTGACCGCCATTATTGCCATCAATAACCCGCAACTTCAGGCCAGTCAAAAATGATCGATTATTTTCCCAGGTCCAAAATTCCGTTTCTCGCTCTCTCGTATGTTAAACTCGCTGACAAACCTGGCACCCTGTTCCAAAGCAATATTTTGGCCAATAACCCGCCGAAATTCCGCCAAAAACCCGTCGGGGAATTTCCGTAGGATACCAATTTTAAGGTGTTGGTTTGTATCGATTATTCATTTGATAATTGAATGATACCATACATTTAGAAAATGCATCAAGCTGTTAGTTCCGGTGACCTATCTGTTTGTCAGGTAACGTTTTTGAGGGAATTTGCTGCTTCTACGACGGCGCAAAATTTTCTGCCGCACGGCCGCCACAACCCGGTTTAGGCCCTTGGCTGTATCCGCTAAGGGATCTCCGGGAAACTCGCTTTTGATGCCTGCTGACAAAAATGGTTGGTCAATTCGGTATATTCGTGCAGAATGGACCAATTGATGGATTATCTGTCATTCAAGAGGAAATGATCGATAAAAATTGCGGGACCGCTTTCATTGATTTACGGTCAGGAATAGTCGCTGACGGTCTGGGGCCGGACGTGGCATTCGAAAGCACCGCAAAGGTGTATTTGGAAAACCAGGGAGGAAAAGTATGACTTTGATCAAAAAAATGTCGAAACTGGCAAGCTGCTCCACAGCAGCGCTAATGGTGTTCGCCGGTGCCGCTTCGGCAGAAATGACTGATGAGGCGCGCGCATTTCTGACAGAAGGCGGCATTGATGCCGCCATCATCGAGCAGGCCAGCACTGCAGCGACAACAGATCTGGACGTTCCTCAGGAATGGATCGACAAGGCGGCAGAAGAAGGTGCAATCGATTTCAGCACCAATGATACGCCGGACCATGTTGCAGCCTGGTTGCCGGTTTTCCAGGCGCGCTATCCGAACATTGATATTGTCGCAACAGAAACCTCGGGCGCTGCCCGCGCTATTCAGCCACTGCTGGGTTATAAATCCGGCACCCTTGTGCGCCATATTCTGGTGAGCTTTGAGGGATCACTGCCTGATTTCATCGAGGCCGACGCATTGGCGGAACTCGACGATCTGCCAGCCTGGGACGGTGTTCCTGAAGAAAGACGCGCTGCGAACGGCACCTATGCCGGTATGCAGAACACCACATGGTGTCTGGCCTATAACAAGGACGAAGTCTCCGCAGATGAGCTGCCTGCGACCTGGTGGGATCTGATGGCTGAGGACGGACCGCTGTCTGGTGGTCGTGTCGGAGCCGCCAATCGTGCCCAATTGTGGACACTGAATTTGTGGACCCATCCTGACTACGGTCCGGAACGTATGACCAACGAATTACTGCCAGCGTTCTTTGATAATCTGAAGCCGCAATTGCGCAAAGAAGGCATCTCTGGAATTTCCAATCTGATGCTGGTCGGAGAGTTTGATGTGGCTCTGCCTGCACCAAATGACGAGACTGAAGAATTGATGGAAACCGGCGCGCCCGCTGGCTGGCATTGCCCGGAACCTGTTCCACAATATTTCAACCTCATTGGCATGTTCCGTGACTCCCCGACCCACTACTCATCCAAGGTCTTCATCAACTGGATTCTAAGCCAGGAAGGTCAGATGGTACGGTATGTGGCTGGCGGCGACGGCCCGGTTCACAAAGATCTGCAGATCGATGGCGCTGCCGCGCTGGGTGCTGAGTTTGCGGGCAAAGACATTGCCCTGGCCAACA
>CAZOCA010000200.1:0-6220 GCA_964578105.1 uncultured Pararhizobium sp. | reverse complement strand
ACCATAAGGACCGGGATTTGCCTGCCAAGGAAGGCGGGACGTCCTGCCTTTCGCCTTACTTGGCTTTTGGCGAAATAAGCCCCTATCAGATATGGGCAGCAGCCTCTGCACCTGATTTGGATGTGCCTTCGCAAGATCAGGAGAAGTTCCTGTCACAAGTGTTGTGGCGCGAGTTTTCGTACACGTTGCTGTACTTCAATCCTGACCTTCGCAAGCAGAACTTTCAACCAAGGTTCGATGCGTTTCCATGGGGCGGCCGCAAAGAGTTGTTGCCGAATTGGCATAAGGGCCAAACAGGTTATCCCATGGTGGATGCTGGCATGAGACAATTGTGGCAGACCGGCTGGATGCATAATCGTGTACGCATGATTGTGGGCTCTTTTCTGGTGAAGCACCTGCTTCTGGATTGGCGGCATGGTGAGGAATGGTTCTGGGATACGCTTGTGGATGCGGATCCGGCAAACAATTCTGCAAGCTGGCAATGGATTGCGGGTTCAGGCGCGGATGCTGCCCCCTATTTCCGAATATTCAATCCTATGACACAGGGGGCCAAGTTTGATCGGGAGGGCGCCTATATCCGCAAATATGTAACTGAGTTGAAGGGACTGCCAGACAAATATCTGAACGCGCCGTGGGAAGCGCCGGATGATGTTTTGAAGCGCGCTGGGGTTGAGTTGGGGAAAACTTATCCAAAACCGATTGTTGATCATTCGGTCGCGCGTGAGAAAGCCCTCTCGGCATTTAAAAAAACAAAAGAAGACGCATAGGCAACATGCCGAAACATTGGGACAACTCTATGAAAATCGCTGTCATTGGCTCTGGAATTTCCGGCAATTCCGCCGCCTGGGCTCTCCATCAAAAACATCAGGTGACACTTTACGAGAAACGCAGCCGGCCGGGTGGCCATAGCGCGACTGTCGACGTGGATTATGATGGCGAGACGATCAGTGTTGATACTGGTTTTATTGTCTATAACGGACTGAATTACCCAAATCTGACAGCTTTGTTTGATCACCTTGGTGTCGCGACCGAAGCCAGTGATATGAGCTTTTCATTCAGCAGGCGCGGTGGGTCTGAGTGGAGCGGGAACATTCCGCACGGCATCTTTGCCCAAAAGCGTAACCTGTTTTCGCCGAGCTTTTTGTGGATGCTGAAGGAAATCTTCCGTTTCAATCGGCAATGTCTTGATGATCTGGCGACAAACAAATTGTCCGGTCTGTCTCTGGGATCCTATCTGGACAAACGGAAATTTTCACAAAGATTTCGCAATGAATATCTTGTGCCGATGGGGTCTGCGATCTGGTCTACTCCGGCTGCCGAAATGCTGGCCTTTCCAGTCGAGAGTTTTGCAAATTTTTTCAACAATCATCGCCTTTTGCACTTTGAACGGCCAAATTGGCGCACAGTCACTGGCGGCAGCAGGAACTATGTAGACAAGCTGCTTGCTCCACTGCAATCCAATATAAAGTTGGATTGCGAAGTTGTGTCAGTAATACGCAATAGTGATGGTGTGGCCATTACGGACAGCCAGGGCGCAACCGAGACTTACGATCAGGTGATCATGGCCGGACACAGTGATCAGACCCTGAAAAGCCTTGGTGACGCCTCAGAAGATGAGACTCATATTTTGTCGCGGGTACGCTTTAAGCCCAATACAGTGTATTTACATCGCGACCCCTCTCTTATGCCGCGTCGTAAGGGGGCCTGGGCTGCCTGGAACTATCTGAGCGATGGCGAGCCTGATGATCCCGATGTTTCCGTGACTTACTGGATGAACAAGCTGCAGGGCATCAATCTGGAAAAACCGCTCTTCGTCAGCCTCAATCCCGTCAGAAAACCTGCCGAGCATCTGGTTTTTGACGTATTTCAATACGATCATCCTCAATATGACAGTTCCGCTTTGGCCGCACAGAAGGAGCTGGAACGTATTCAAGGCGTCAATCGTACGTGGTTCTGCGGCGCGTGGACAGGCTATGGCTTCCATGAGGATGGCCTGTCCTCTGGATTGCGTGTCGCTGAAAAGCTTGGCGGCATAATTCCATGGCGTCCGGTTGCTGCGAATGACCAACATGCCTTTGTTGAGGCTGCAGAGTAATGGCAAATGCTTCACCGCTTTCAGGCAGTGCCCTTTACAAAGGGACTGTCATGCATGCGCGGTTGAAGCCAATGGGTCACCGGTTTCAGTATAGTGTCTACACGTTGCTTTTGGACCTCGACAATCTTTCGACAGCGGTAAAGAGCCCCATTTTTTCACATAACCGTTTCAATCTATTGAGCTTTTACGACAAGGATCATGGTTCACGAGATGGCTTATCGCTACGGACTCATGTTGACAGCTTGCTGTTGAAGGCAGGCGCTACGCGTCCCCATGAAGTGAAGCTGCTTTGTTACCCACGTATTCTGGGTTGGGTGTTCAACCCCCTGTCGGTTTACTATTGCTATGATGCTTTGGGTACCTTGACCGCGATCATTTATGAAGTTCGCAACACGTTCGGCGAGACCCACACCTATGTCGCGCCCATCCAAGAGGGAGAGTTGCGGGATGGCCTTGTTCGTCAGGAACGGGACAAGCGATTTTATGTCTCGCCCTTCATCAAAATGGAAATGCGCTATCGATTTCGGCTAAATCAGCCAGATGAAAGGCTCACCTTGCGCATTCTTGAATGCGACACTGAGGGGCCACTATTGTCGGCCACCTTCAGCGGTGATCGCTTTCCTCTAACAAGTGGAATGCTTTTACGTGCTTTCTTTCAGGTCCCGTTTCAAACTTTGAAAATCGTTGGTGGTATCCATTGGGAAGCGTTGAAACTTTGGAAAAAGGGGGCGAAATTCCATCGGCGTCCGAAACGTCCAAAACCAGTTTCTTATGGCGATAATATTGAACCGATTGATGTTTGATGTCATTTATTACGGCAAGCTTGAGATTGCTGCAATCTTGATGCTAAGCTCTCGTGCGAATTTGCAGCAGGAATTAACGACCCTATGACCATATCCGCACCTGACCGTCCAGCCATTCTGGTCACGCATGACAATATTAAAGAAGCAACCAGTTCTCTGCCGCGTACCATGCGCGCAGTTGTTCGTTTTGCGACCGGATTGGAGGCTGGTTCACTGGTCCTGGAAATGCCGAATGGCGAAGTTTACAAGGTAGTTGGAAACAAGCCCGGTCCTGCTGCGGAACTGGTCGTTCACGATTACAATTTTGCTTCCCGCCTTTTCAAACGCGGCGATATTGGCGTCGCGGAAGGGTATATGGCTGAGGAATGGAGCAGTCCGGACGTCACAAGGTTTCTGGAGCTTTTTTGCGTTAATCAGGGTCTCATTTCTCAGGCTATTGAGAACCGACGTGGGGTGAAGCTTTTCCTCAAACTCCGCGGGTGGCTGAATCGCAACACACGACGCGGATCACGTAAGAACATTTCTGCCCATTATGATCTGGGGAATGCCTTTTATCGGCAATGGCTGGATCCAACAATGACCTATTCATCGGCTGTTTTCGAAAGCGGCCAGGAAGATTTGTCCACGGCTCAGACCCAAAAATACCGCGCGCTTGCTACCGAAACAGGTTTTCAGTCTTCGGATGAAGTCCTTGAAATTGGCTGCGGCTGGGGTGGGTTCGCAGAATTTGCCGCTATGGAAATCGGCTGCAATGTTACTGCATTGACTATTTCTCAAGAGCAGTTTGAGTTTGCGAAAGAGCGGGTGTTTAAAGCCGGGTTGAACGAGAAGGTAAATATCAAATTTCAGGACTATCGTGACGAGGAAGGTCAATATGACCGCATTGCCTCCATTGAGATGTTCGAAGCTGTTGGCGAGCAATATTGGCCGGTGTTTTTCGAACGTATGAAGAGGTGCCTTAAACCCGGCGGAACGGCCGGATTGCAGATCATCACAATTCAGGACCGTTTCTTTGAATCCTATCGTAACGAAATGGACTTTATTCGTCGATATATCTTCCCCGGAGGTATGCTTCCCTCTCCTCTCATTCTGAAATCACTGGGCGATGAGGCAGATTTGCAAATGGTTTCCGAACGCGTGTTCGGTCATGACTATGCAAAGACATTGCAGATTTGGCGCGAACGGTTTGACGAGGCTTGGCCGACCATCATGCCGCTTGGCTTCGATCAACGCTTCAAACATTTGTGGCGTTATTATCTGCATTATTGTGAGGCAGGTTTTCGATCCGAAAACATAGACGTCCGGCAACTCGTTTTCGCGCGCAAGTAACGGGTGTCAGGCACGCAGGGCTTGCGTTGGAGCCAGATTTTTATCTATGGGCTTCCGGCGATCCCTATTTCCGTCCTGACGCTTCCGTTCTTTATTTTCGTTCCAACCTATTACACCAAGGCTCTGGGCCTTGATCTGGCGCTTGTTGGTATTGTGCTGTCTGCAATCAGATTGTTCGATGCCGTTAATGACCCCATGATCGGCTGGATGAGTGACCGAATTCGGCCGTTGTTCGGACGACGGCGCAGCTGGTTTCTTGCAGGTGTGCCGCTGACGATTCTTGGCACCTGGATGATTTTTGTTCCGGGCGATAACCCCTCTATCTTCTATCTTGCGATGTGGGGCCTTCTTCTTTCCATTGGCTGGAGTATGGTCCAATTGCCCTATGCAGCCTGGGGCGCGGAATTGAGCGGCGATTATCAGATGCGCTCACGATTGAGCGGTATGCGTGAGGGACTGGTTGTCTTTGGAACGCTGATTGCCATAATACTGCCAATACTGGCTTCCGGCTCTCAGGACATCGACGCAAGCGGTCTGTTGTCACTGGCCATTTTCGTTTGTCTGTGCCTACCCCTTGCTGCGGCTTTGACTGTCTGGCGGGTTCCTGAACCAAAGGAGCACACACGTCAGAGCGTCGGCTTTGTCGAAGGGATGCGGTTTCTGCGCAAAAATACTGTTTTCATGCGCTTGCTTTTATCCTTCTTTGTCAATGGCTTGGCGAACGGTCTTCCAGCAACGCTTTTTTTATTGTTTGTCGGAAATGTGCTGAATGCGTCAGCAGCACAAGGGCCATTGCTCATCCTGTACTTTCTGTGCGGGATTGCCGGTGTGCCGATCTGGTTGAGAATTTCCAAGCGATTGGGGAAACACCGAACCTGGTGTATCGCAATGATTTTGGCCCTGCCGGTGTTTCTATTGGTTCTGTTGCTGGGTGATGGTGATGTATGGTGGTTCGCGATCATCTGTGTGCTGACCGGACTGACCCTTGGCGCAGACCTGACCTTGCCCGCCTCCATACAGGCTGACGTAATTGACATAGATACAGCTGCGACCGGAGAACAACGCAGCGGGCTCTATTTCGCGTTCTGGGGGCTGGCAACGAAGGCCTCCCTCGCCTTGGGCGTCGGGCTGGCCTTCCCATTGCTGTCATGGGCCGGGTTTGATGCGCAGACGGACAATACATCCTCGGCACTGTTAACGCTGGCTTTGCTTTATGGCGGCCTGCCTGTGCTCCTGAAGGCACTGGCAATAGGCCTGATGTGGAATTTCCCACTGGATGAAACTCGTCAGATTGAACTGAGGCGGAAAATTGAGGCGAATTGAATACTGATCACGATGGGACAACTCCATCGGCTTGGATCATGCGGTTATGAATTCAGTCTTTTTTTCCCCAACCTGTTGCTCGCTTTACAAGCCAGAAATACACCGGGTATGGCAAAAGATTGATCAGTTTGAGACCCCAGGTAAAGCGTTTGGGAAACGTGATTTCAAATCCGCTCGATCCCAAACCATCAACAAGCCTGTCTGCCGCGTCCTCTACCTCCATTAAAAATGGCATTGAGAATGGATTTGATTCCGTCGCAGGAGTGTCGATAAAGCCCGGATGCACGATCTGCATGTGGATGTTCAACAGATCGAGGTCAAACTTCAGGCTTTCAGCCATGTTTGTCAGGCCCGCCTTGGTTGCACCATAGGCCGCCGATGTGGGCAATCCGCCATAACCGGCAACAGACGACACAATGGCAATCTGGCCACGCTTTGCCTGACGCATGTGATCAAGACAGGGAACAAGGCAGTTGGTCACACCATTCAAATTAACGGCGATGGTCTTGTCGAAATCAGACAGCTTCAACTCACTCGCTCTCAGGGGCAGATAAATGCCTGCATTGAGAATGAGCAATGCAATGCCGCCGTGGTCAGAGATCAGTTCTGAAGCAATCTTCGACATTGCGTCCTGATCCGTCACATCTCCGTGCATCGGAAGCACCTGCCC
>CAZOCA010000199.1:0-6222 GCA_964578105.1 uncultured Pararhizobium sp. | reverse complement strand
CCTTATTGCCTTCGTCCTTTTCGAAGCCGCCTATTATTCCGAGATCATGCGCGCTGGAATTCAAAGCGTGCGCCAAGGCCAGGTTTTTGCAGGCAAAGCAACCGGGCTGAACTATTGGCAAATTCAGCGCTTTGTTGTTCTGCCACAGGCATTTCGCAACATGATCCCGATTTTGGTGACGCAGGGTATCATCCTGTTTCAGGATACTTCGCTGGTCTTTGTGGTCAGCCTGCGTGACTTCATGACGGCTTCTTCGATCGTTGCCCGAACGGAAGGGCGTCTTGTGGAAATGTATCTGTTTGCCGCTGTTGTGTACTTCGTGATCTGCTTTGCAGGTTCCCTTTATGTAAGACGACTGAAAAGCCGGATGGCCACATGATTGAAATTGAAAATATAAGCAAATGGTACGGTGATTTTCGTGTTCTGACCGACTGCACGACCTCGGTGGAAAAAGGCGAGGTGGTTGTCGTTTGTGGACCATCAGGTTCCGGTAAATCCACCTTGATCAAATGCGTCAACGGGCTGGAGCCGGTTCAAGAAGGCCGTATTAGCGTTGAGGGGCAGGAAGTTACTGCAAAATCGACCAATTTGACCAAATTGCGCTCACGCATCGGCATGGTGTTCCAGCATTTCGAGCTGTATCCGCATATGTCGGTTCTGGAGAATTTGTGTCTGGCACAGGAAAAGGTGCTGAAGCGCTCTCGTGATGAGGCCGTCAGCCGTGCCGAGCAATTGATCGAGCGTGTCGGTCTGTCTGATCACCTGACAAAGTTCCCAAGCCAATTATCGGGAGGCCAGCAGCAACGTGTCGCCATAGCCCGTTCTTTGGCTATGGATCCCATCGCCATGTTGTTTGACGAGCCAACCTCGGCGCTGGATCCTGAAATGATCAATGAAGTGCTTGATGTCATGGTGGCATTGGCAAAGGACGGCATGACCATGATGGTGGTCACCCATGAAATGGGGTTTGCCAGAAAAGTCGCAGACCGGGTTATTTTCATGGATGAGGGTGCCATTGTCGAAGATCGGGAAACGCAGACCTTCTTCTCAAATCCTGAAAGTGACCGTGCCAAGGACTTTCTGTCCAAAATTCTCAACCATTAGGGTCCGCACCCTAAGTCGTTGCTGACCGTTGCTTGATTGTGACACTAACGGTCAGGCTGTGCTGGGCGCCGGCCACGCTCTGAGTTTTTAGCTGCTGCCCCTTCCGGGCACAGCAGCCTTGGAACACATATTGCCAAAATTTAAGCACCGCACCGACCGGTTCCGTTGTATGCTTCTGGAGAAACTTAACTCTGTTGCAATCAGCCATAAGTGCATGCTCTGGGCCTAAACCACGTGAAAATCGGGCCATGGAAAAATCTGCTTGAGATTGCCAGATTGGATACGCTGCCTATGTATGCAGTAAGTGGTTGTCGCAGCAGGTATCAACACTGCACTGACAGACAGTGAATGAGAACCATTGAAATTTGCGCGCAGCTGTCACAGCTTAAATAGGAGAGATTGATATGAACCGCCCCGCTTTTAACCGTCGTTCCCTTCTGATCGGTGCCGGTGTTTCCGGCGCTGCTTTGGTGACTGGAACCGCTGGCCTTTTGATGCCGGCGCAAGCTAAAACTGACTACGCGCCGACCCAGACCATGCGCGGTGGCTCCAACAATTACAGTCCCAATGCGCCGCTAGTGGCAAATCTTGGCACAGGCTTTCTGATGTCCGGTACGGTTCTGAGAGCCGGCACCGGTGAACCATTGTCAAATGTCCGCATTCAAATCTGGGCGGCGACGCCGCGCGGCGGAGAACGTGAGCCAAGCAATCATGGCAGCGTGATGACTGCAGCAGATGGCACATACCAACTGGAAATGTCGCAGATCGTGCCTCATTTCGGTCAGCCTCATGGCCATCTGGCTTATGATGATGATGACTTTGAAACAGTGTTCCTGCGCCCTGTTATGAACAGTAAGAATGACACCAGCCTTCAGGCCAATTTCGTTCTGACACCAGCTTAACCGCATGTCGCGCCCAACTGCGCGCAGTGGGTACCGACTTGATGCCGGGCGTCCGCTCACTTTGTTGGTCTGGCTTGTTGTGGCAGCTGCAGTAATCGGGCCTATTGCCATTGCCGCAACCAGCCCTGTGCTGGTCGGTCGCGACACTGCTTACTTGGTTTCAGGCATTGCCGGTGTCACGGCTCTGGCCCTGCTGCTTTTGCAACCGCTGTTGGCCGCAGGATATCTGCCCGGCTTGCGTGTGATGCAGGAGCGCCGGTGGCACCGTTGGCTTGGCAGCGGCATTCTTATCGCTGTGTTGCTGCATGTCGGTGGCCTTTTTATTACCAGTCCGCCAGATACTATTGATGCGCTTCTTCTGGTCTCGCCAACCCTGTTTTCGGTGTATGGGGTGATCGGACTCTGGAGCCTTGTGCTGACCGCTGTGCTTGTGGCGGTGCGGTTGCGCATAGGTCTTCGTTACGGGATCTGGCGGATCATTCACAACAGTTTGGCGGTGGTTGTGGTGGTATCAAGTGTTGTGCATGCCTGGATGATTGAAGGATCGATGGGTAATCTGTCCAAAGTGATCCTGTGTGTCTGTATCCTTGTTGCCACAGCCACTGTGGTGCTGCATCTGCGTGTGGTCAAGCCGCTGCTCGCACGGCGACAGGCTCTTAAATAATGGTAGTTTGACTAAGGCTGGAGGCTGTTGCGTCAGTCGTAAAATCCCAGCCGTTCGTTGATGCTGTCCACGGCCAGCAATCTGGCCCGGCTGTCATGGCCGGATTTCAACATGGCCTGGACCACAAGCTGGTGACAGAGTGACATCACAGCCGTGTGGTTGAATTGGGGGCTTGATGTCTGGGTGCGGCAGCGGAAATGCCAGGTCGAGCTGGTGTTGTAAGTCATGCCCTCGTCAGAAATCAGAGCGATTTTTGCGCCCACCTGCCGGATTTCGCTCAGCACATCTTCGGTGCCCTTCATGCGGCGGCGCAAGGCAACAAAAATCACCAGATCATCTGGCTCCATAGCTGCGATGTGTTCGCCAAGGGTTTCGCCTGCTTGTGGCACAACTGCACTGTTGGCGATGACCTTGGTCAGTTGCCAATACAGGTATGTGGCAAAGGAATGGCCAATACGTTGCCCTATAATCCAAACTTTGCGCGCTGAAAGAATGGCTTCGGCCACCGCATTCAACTCGGCGGGATCGATGCGCTGGAAGGTCCATTCTGTCAGCTCGCGCTCCTCGGCAAGATCAATGCCGTGTGTCGATGCACCAGCTTCGGTTTCGGCATGACCGAAGAACAATCTGGACCCGGTCTGACTTTCCTCACGCACAGCCTTGCGGGCATGATCGTAATTGTCGAATCCGAGACGGCGCACAAAGCGTGACACTGTGGCCTTGGAGACCTTGCACAGGCCGGCCAGTTCCTGAGCGTCGTAGCTGGCAATTTCTCCCGGAAAATCGATCAGGAATTCAGCAAGCCGCCGTTCTGCCGGATGCAGATCGGGCAGGGCCTCTTTGACTTTGGTGAGAAAGGATTCCTGTGTCACCGAAAACTCCTGAAACTACAATTTCATGATTGTCTATTTCATATCGCTTAGGGTGATGGCAAGTCCGGTGCCAAAGTTCGTTGTTTTGTGTGTTGGAAAATGAATACAGTTTTTCCGAAGCAAAGGTTTTTTCGACGTATTCTGCGGTTCCATGTGTGTCCGGCTGCTCATTATTGTGTCACGCGAGGTGCAAAATTCAGAATTTCTGCACAGAATTTTCGCAAACCAAAAATAGTGTGACTATAGTTTCATCAAATTCAAATTTCCTGTTGCGCCATTCATGAAAACACAGTTTCATGTAATTGCAGATGATTTTACAAAGACAAATCTATTCAGGAGTTACGGCAAATGATCAATCGAAGACACATGCTCAGCCTTCTCGGACTGGCCGCGGCTGTTGGCATTACGGCTAGCCCTGCCACTGTTGAGGCCGCCACTGACTGGCCCGAAAAGCCGGTCCGCATTCTGGTTTCCTTCCCACCTGGCGGCTCCAGTGATCTGGTCGCGCGGTTGCTTGCCAAGGAATTGGGTGAAAAACTGGGTCAACAATTTGTTGTCGAGAACAAGCCGGGCGCTGCCGGAACTGTGGCCGCCATGGCGCTGAAAGAAGCTGCCAATGACGGTCACACTTTCATGTTGTCAAACCTGACGCCTTTCAGCGATCCACCAACACGCTTTCCCGACACGCCCAAAGATCCACTCAACGACAACACCCATATATCCTATATCGGAACTGTGCATCTGGGCCTGTTTGTGCGTCCGGGTGCCGGCGCGAGCGATCTTGAGAGCTTTATCGCTATGGCCAAGGATGATCCCGACAACATCGACTATGGGACTTCGGGCGTTGGGTCGTGGGGACATATTGTCAGTGTGGACTTCACCGATAAGACTGAAACGCAACTGGTGCATATTCCCTATAAGGGCTCTGGCCCGATGCGGCTTGATTTCAGGGCCGATGTTGTGGGTGCCATGTTTGACGCAATCCCGCAAAACCTGCCTGCTGTTGCTGACAAAGAAGCAATCCCGCTTGCTGTTTCCGCAACCGAACGCATCGCAACCTTGCCTGATACGCCTACATTCCGAGAACTTGGTTATGACATCGTGGCCGAGAACTGGCTTGGTATCAGCGCACCGGCTGGCCTTGACCCGGAGATTTCCGCCAAGATGGACGCAGCCATGCAGGAAGTCATGGCACTGCCTGCGGTTGATGCGCAATTTGATACCTGGGGAATTATCCGTTCCACCAAGACGACCGCAGAGTTCACCGATTATGTTGCCAGCCAATTCACGGACTGGAAGCCCTTGGTGATGAAAGCATCTGATAAATGAAACTTGCTGTTTTCTTTGTCGGAGAACTGAATGATGACGGCTTCAACTCCAGCGCACTTGCTGGGGTTGAAGTTGCCAGACAACAATTTGGCGTGGATATTCAAGTCATCAGTGACGTGCGCTACGATCAGGAAGACATTCGGAATCGCCTGAAACAGGTTACCGCACTGGTGGATGGCGTGATCTTCATTGGCGGACAGGGTGACATTGCCATGCCCGCCATAGCTTTGGACAATCCGTCCAAAAAATTCGCTGTCATTCAGGGGCAACAAGTTGGCTCAAACCTTGCCGCCTATGATGTCATGCAGGAAGATTCCGCGTTTCTGGCTGGGTGTCTTGCTGCCAAACTGACCCGTTCTGGCATTGTGTCCCATTTATCCGGCCACCGGGTGCGACCGGGATTGAAAGGCCGCGCTGCCTTTGTCGGGGGCGTCAAACATACAGCCCCTTCGGTTGAGGTTTTGACCGGCTTTTGCGGGACACAGGACGACAATAATGTCACCCGCATCTGGGCGGGCGACATGTTCGCTGCAGGAGCGGACATCCTGTTCACCATGCTGAATGGAGCGCGGCAGGGCGCGATAGACGCTTGCCGAGAACATGACGTGCTTCAGATCGGCAATGCGTTGGATTGGTGTGCTCGCGATCCGAAAATTTTTGTCGGATCGGCCCTTGCCCGAATAGACCAGGGCGTGGTGACAGCGGTCGAAGATATGCTGGCTGGTAGGACGCCCGATGCAGTCGTGCATTTTGGTCTTGGTGATGGGGACTATGTCAGCCTGACGACAAACAGCTCTGTATCAGAACACATCAGAGATGAGATTGCGCATACCGCAGATCAGATCAGAGCGGGTTCTGTGGTCGTTCCAACTGACTATCAGGGCGCAGAATATGTACTTGCGGAGGCATCATGCTCAAACAGCGCCTGACAGGACAATTAGGTCTTCTGGCGATTTTGGCCATTGCACTGTTTTTCATTGTCAGTGCTTTGGTGACGCTTGATCTGGGAACGGCGCGTCGTATGGGACCGGGCGCATTTCCCTTGATGGTTGGCGGTCTATTGGCGGTGCTGAGCATGATTGTCCTCATACAGAATTTGCGGACGGAGATGTCCTGGTCTGCACCTGACTGGATGGCGCTTTTGACGATTGGCAGCGGTGTGGCCGCCTTTGCGTTTTTAACACCGGTGCTTGGTGTGCTGCCAGCGGTGTTCTTATCGGTTCTGTTCAGCAGTTCGGCAAATCGAGAAGTGACCTGGTTGCTGCGGCTCTGTCTGGCCTTTGCGGTTGCTGTCGGGGTGTGGGCTATCTTCCTGCTGGGCCTGCAAATGCCATTTGTAGCAATAAGGGGA
>CAZOCA010000198.1:0-6275 GCA_964578105.1 uncultured Pararhizobium sp. | reverse complement strand
CATCATGCATAGCTGATCCTTCAAGAGAACAGGGTCAACGGACTAAAAGCCCCTTATACCTGCATGATCTCCGCTTCTTTTCCACTCAACGTCTCGTCAACGTTTTTAATAGCCTCGTCGGTCATCTTCTGAACCCGATCTGAAAATGTTCTGGCGTCATCCTGACTGATGTCACCTGATTTTTCGCTCTTCTTCAGTTGGTCCATGACATCGCGGCGAACATGGCGCACAGAAACTTTCGTGCGCTCAGCATATTTATGAGCCACTTTTACCATTTCCTGGCGACGCTCTTCATTCAACTCGGGGATCGGAATGCGAAACAGATTTCCTTCAACCACAGGATTGAGGCCAAGATCAGATTCGCGAATGGCTTTTTCAACTGCTCGCGACATGCTTCCGTCCCAGACCTGGACGCTGATCATCCGCGCTTCCGGTACAGATACTGTCGCCACCTGATTGAGGGGCATACGGGACCCATATGCTTCAACATGAATTGGATCCAACAAGCTGGCTGAAGCCCTTCCGGTTCGCAGGCCACCCAAATCGGATGACAAGGCCGCAATCGCTCTATCCATTCGACGCGTCACATCATCAAAATCGATAGGTGCTTCATCATCCATTTTGGCTTCTCCCAGTGTGTAATTCTGCCAACATCGCTGTTGTTCTGTCGTTTAACATCTTCTGTCGCTTCAAGACACGATTGTCGCTGTGCCCCTGCCCTGCGCAACTTCTACCAGGCCGCCCGGCTCATGAATTGAAAACACAACGACCGGTATGTTGTTGTCCTTCGCAAGGGATACCGCTGCCGTATCCATGACCTGCAATCCGCGCGACAGGACTTCCTGATGGCTGATTCTGTCGAAGCGTACGGCATCCGGGTCCTTGTTCGGATCAGCCGTATAGATACCATCCACTTGTGTTGCCTTCAACAACGCATCGCACTGCATTTCCACTGCACGCAGTGCAGCACCACTATCGGTGGTAAAAAACGGATTTCCGGTTCCACCTGCAAAAATCAGAACGCGGTGATTCTCAAGGTGCTTCAGGGCTTTTCTGTGGGTAAAGGTTTCGCAGATCGTCGGCATGCCAACTGCTGACATGACGCGCGCGTTGCAGCCGGTGTTGTTGATGGCACCTTCCAGGGCGAGGGCGTTCATGACTGTTGCCAGCATGCCCATCTGATCGCCGGTAACCCGGTCTGCCCCCTTGGCCGCAAGAGAGACACCGCGGAAAATGTTTCCGCCGCCAACGACCACACCAATCTCGACACCCAGAGCAACAACTTGAGCAATTTCGTCGGCGATCCGCTTGACCACCGCATTGTCTATACCAAAGGCCAAGTCTCCCATCAGAGCTTCACCAGAAAGTTTCAGGAGAATTCTGCGATACGGTAGCGACATGGTACAGACCTTTAAACACACAGTGAATCACGCTGTAGGGTCGGATACACGAAGGGCGCCCGCTTGTCACGGACGCCCTTCATTTTTGACGTGTATAGACGTTGAATTCAGCAATCAGCCTTTAACGGCAGCCGCAACTTCAGCTGCGAAATCTGATTCTTCTTTCTCAACACCTTCACCGACCTTGAACAAAACGAAGGATGAGAGTTTCACATCAACACCAATTTCCTTGGCGAGACGCTCCAAAGCACCTTCAATAGTAACGTCGGGATCAATAACGAAAGTCTGCTTCAGCAAGGTCACTTCTTCGTAGAACTTGCGAATACGGCCTTCGACCATTTTCTCCACAACACCCTCTGGCTTGCCAGAGGCTTTTGCCTGTTCGATCAGCACATTGCGCTCACGCTCAACAACCGCTGGGTCGAGGTCATCAGGACCAAGAGCCAATGGGCTAGACGCAGCGATATGCATTGCAATCTGTTTTCCAAGCGCCGCCAATTTTTCGGCATCACCAGAAGATTCCATCCCGACCAGAACACCGATCTTGCCAAGATTTGGTGCAACTGAATTGTGCACATAGCTGGCAACGACACCCTGTGACACAGACAGTTTTGCCGCACGGCGCAATGTCATGTTCTCACCGATAGTGGCAACCGCCTCTGTGATTGTCGCTTCGACCGCTTTGCCGCTGACGCTGGAGTTAGCTGCCAGAATGCCGGCAACTGTGCCGTCAGATTTCAGCGCAATTGATGCCACATCGCGAACGAGATCCTGGAACTGTTCGTTGCGACCAACGAAGTCAGTTTCAGAGTTCATCTCGATGATTGCAGAATCTGTTCCAGCGACAGATACGGCCACCAGACCTTCAGCAGCCACACGTGAGGATTTCTTGGCGGCTTTCGAAAGACCCTTTTTACGCAGCCAGTCAATGGCAGCATCAATGTTGCCATCATTTTCCTGAAGCGCGTTCTTACAATCCATCATGCCGGCGCCGGTGGATTGGCGCAGTTCTTTGACCATTGCAGCTGTTACAGCCATCTTACATACCCCTTTGTTCGTCGAAACGCCGCCGGTGGGTCCGACGGCGCTGCACGACTTGTCTTTTCAGTTCATTAAATTGTGTGTGACGGGCGCTATTTCAACGCATAGCACCCGTGCAATCTTTGCAGACGTGAAATCTACTTGGCTGCCAGAGCTGTTGCTTGCTCAACCCAGTTATCACGATCAATGCGACCTTTGAAAGACAACGCATCGTCTACACGTGTAATGTCGTCAGCCGTGAAGTTTGCTACCTGAGAAAACTTCTTGATACCGAGTGTGTGCAATTTGGTTTCAAGCACGGGGCCAACGCCGGAAATCAGTTTCAGATCATCCGGCTCACCTTCCGGTGCGTCAAACAACGCAACTGGAGCAGCGTCCGCGTCAGCTTCAGCAGCTGGCGCTTCTTCGACCACAGGTGCTTCTTCAGCCGCAACAGTTTCAACCGCAGCAACTTCAACCGCAGCAACTTCTTCAGCAACATCTTCTTCAGCAACGGGGGCTTCAACAGGCTCTGCGAGAGCCAGTTCCACTGGCACTTCCTCAGACGCGCCCAAGTCAATGCCCATATCGGTCTGTCCGCGGGACAGCCCATCAATGGCAGCGCGCGCAATCAAATCGCAGTACAGGCCAATGGCACGACCGGCATCATCATTGCCAGGTACCGGGAAATCAATTCCATCTGGATCACTGTTGCTGTCAACAATTGCCGCAATTGGAATGTTCAGACGACGTGCTTCCTGAAGCGCAATCGATTCCTTGTTGGTATCAATTACGAACAGCAGGTTTGGAATACCGCCCATGTCCTTGATGCCACCAAGCGCGCGTTCAAGCTTGTCGCGCTCACGTGTCAGGGACAGGCGCTCCTTCTTGGTCAGGCCTTGTGCGCCTTCATTCAATGTCTCATCAACTGCGCGCAAGCGCTTGATTGATTTTGACATTGTCTGCCAGTTTGTAAGCATGCCGCCGAGCCAACGTGCATTCACATAATACTGCGCGGAACGGCGAGCGGAATCAGCTACATAATCAGCTGCCTGACGCTTTGTTCCAACGATCAGAACGCGACCGCCCTTTGCGACCGTGTCGCTGACAGCCTGAAGGGCCTGATACAGCATCGGCACAGTCTGAGCCAGATCGAGAATGTGAACATTGTTGCGGGCACCGAAGATGTGTTTATCCATCTTGGGATTCCAGCGGTGTGTTTGGTGACCAAAGTGAACGCCTGCTTCAAGCAATTGACGCATAGAAAAATCGGGCAGAGCCATGACTCTGTTTCTCCTTTACCGGTTTGTCCTCCGGAAAGCAGTCCACGATGGTTTGTCTAATCAGATGATAAAGGCAAATTCAGCGCGACCGGACGGTTTGGCATACACCAACCCAGCTTTCCGTGTGTGATGGCGCGGTACATAGCGCCAAGCACGCTGCAATGCAACCGGCTTTTACAAGGTAAAGGTTTATGAGGGAGATCTTCCCTCAGTTCAGAGCTACGTGAACCACGCCATTGATGGACTTTATGGAGCCGGCAATGTCGGAAGATAGCTTGTAGCTGCCCGGCAATTCGATTTCCGTCTCGCGACGCCCGTCTTCCAACAACAATATCAATGAGATTTTGCCACCCTTACGGCCACGACCGCGAGAATTGGCACTATCCTGCACCATCAATCCGCTCATCTGCCGCGCAATCGCGCCAAAAGGTTCGCTTTGTTCGGCAAAAATCTGAAGTTTGGAAAAGCCGTGTTCTGCGATTTCTTCAAGGGGAGACAATGACTGAATGCGAATGCGCACCTCATCTGTATCGTCATCCGTGTCGGCACCCACTGTGAATATGAAGGAATGGCCAACTTCCAGGCGTTCGCGGTATTCAGTCAGTCTTTCTGCATAAAGCGTCGCTTCGTATTGGCCTGACGGATCAGAAAGCACCAGAATGCCCATTCGGTTACCGGTACGCGTCTTCCGCTCCTGCTTAGCAATGATGGTTGCTGCCAGCTTGCCGGCACTTTTGCCTTTTCGCACTTGTGCCTGAAAGTTTTCCCAGCGCGGAATTTCCAACTTCTCCAGCACCGTCTTGTATTCATCCAATGGATGGGCCGTCAGATATAATCCAATTGCCTTGTGCTCTTTGGACAAACGGACGGATGTCTTCCAAGGCTGTGCGTCCGGCAGAATGATCTTTTCTTTCTGGACGCCTGCACCGCCAAACAATTCATCCTGTCCACTACGCGCGTTTTCACTGATGCGTTGTGCGTGTGCCATGACGCGGTCCAGCCCGGCATCCAATTGAGCGCGATTGTCAGCAAAGACATCAAACGCGCCTGAGCAGACCAGCGCATCCAGTGTCCTTTTGTTGAGCACTTTGGCATCAACCCGCTCTGCGAAATCCGACAGATCATCAAATGGGTTTTCACTGCGGGTTTTTACAATCTCGTCAATGACATTGTGACCGACACCTTTCAGAGCCCCCAAAGCATAGACGATCTGACCGTCTTCAACTTCAAACTCGTAGCAGGATTTGGCAACGCTCGGCGGTAGGACCTTAACCCCCATACGAACGGCTTCCTGCCGAAAGTCAGATAATTTGTCCGTATTGCCCATATCGAGTGTCATGGTAGCCGCCAGAAACTCAACCGGATAATTCGCCTTCAAATAGGCCGTGTGATAGGCGACAAGCGCATAGGCTGCTGCGTGGGATTTGTTGAAGCCATAATCTGCAAAGCGGGCTACCAAGTCGAAAATCGTATTGGCCTGGGCTTTCGCAATTTTGCGTTCAACGGCGCCATCCACGAAACGCTCACGCTGGACATCCATCTCGGATTTGATTTTCTTACCCATGGCCCGGCGCAACAGATCCGCTTCGCCCAAGGAATAACCGGACAATTCCTGCGCAATCTGCATCACCTGTTCCTGATAGATGATAACCCCGTGGGTCTCTTTCAGGATTTCTTCCAGGCATGGGTGCATGTAGTCGGGTTCTTCCAAACCGTGTTTGCGCCGATTATAGGTTGGAATATTGTCCATAGGGCCCGGACGGTAAAGAGCCACAAGCGCAATAATGTCTTCAAATCTATCCGGCTTCATGCCTGCCAAAGCACGTCGCATGCCTTGACTCTCCAACTGGAAGACGCCTGCCGTTTCGCCGCGCGCAAGCATCTCGTATGTCTTCTTGTCTTCCAGTGGAACAGTGCTCAGATCAACATCAATTCCACGTCGGGCAATAAGACCGACGGCGCGTTCCAGGATCGTCAGGGTTTTGAGGCCCAGAAAATCGAATTTGACGAGGCCAGCCTGCTCTACCCATTTCATATTATACTGGGTGACCGGCATGTCAGATCGCGGATCGCGATACAGGGGCACGAGTTGTTCCAGCGGACGGTCACCAATGACAATGCCCGCAGCATGTGTCGAAGCGTGGCGGTAGAGCCCTTCCAGGCGCGTCGCCATGGAAAACAGGCGTGCGACCACCTCCTCCTCTTCACCAGCTTCCTTGAGGCGAGGCTCAGTATCAATCGCCTCTTGCAGCGTCATAGGATTGGCTGGCGTCGATGGTACCATTTTGCAGAGACGGTCAACCTGTCCGTATGGCATTTGCAGCACACGGCCAACGTCCCGCAGGACGGCTCTGGCCTGCAGAGTTCCAAATGTAATGATCTGAGCCACCTGTGCTGCACCGTAGCGCCGCTGGACATAGCGGATAACCTTGTCGCGCTTCTCCTGACAGAAATCGATGTCGAAATCGGGCATGGATACGCGATCGGGATTCAGAAACCGTTCGAACAGTAGGGAAAAGCGAAGCGGGTCAATGTCTGTAATGGTCAGAGACCAAGCCACCAAAGACCCAGC
>CAZOCA010000197.1:0-6283 GCA_964578105.1 uncultured Pararhizobium sp. | reverse complement strand
GTATAGCAAGGCGGCAACCTTCGAGAGGCGTATTATGAGCAATACCACTACCAGACCGGATCACAGTGGCCTGAGTTCTCGCAAAAGGCAGGCAATTTTCCGCGCCACCCATCGCGGCACCCGAGAAATGGACATTTTGCTGGGTAGCTTTGTCGAATATGAAGTTCACTCATTCTCTGATGCCGAAATGGATGATCTGGAGATCCTGATGGAAGCGCCGGATTGGGACATCTATAAATGGGTGACAGGTACGCTGTCAGTGCCTGACAATTACAACACGCCTCTATTTCAGCGCTGGGTTGCCTATCAATCTCAAAATTCAAAAAAACAGCAACAACACATTTTGTAACAGGCGAAAGCTCACACCAAGCCATGTCCATGCGACTCAAACTCAAAAACCTGTTTCAAATCACAGAACGCGTAACCTTGAGCAGCGTTGCAGATGGGGCTGAAGGCTATGTTCTTGCTGAAATGCTGGCGAACAATCCCAGCATTAAAGAATGGTGCTACGTTGCCCGCGACAGCCGACGCGCGGAATTACTGCGCCAGTCGCTAGAGTTTTTTGCGCCATTGTCAGAAATTATCTTCGTTCCAGCCTGGGATTGCCTGCCATACGATCGCGTATCGCCAACCGCTCAAACCAGCGCTCAGCGCATGATGGCGCTGGCGCAATTGCAGACGGCAACGGCAAAGGGAAAACAGCGTATCATCTTGATGACAGCGAATGCGGCCCTGCAAAAATCGCTTCCGCCATCAATCATTCCAAAACGGGTGTGGCAAGCAAAGCCGGGCAGTGTCGTGTCCATGTCCAATCTTGTTGCATGGCTTGAAAGCAATGGATTTTTACGCGTCCCAACAGTACGCGAGACAAGCGAATATGCCGTGCGTGGCGGTATCGTAGATTTATTTGCGCCAGGTGATGAGGAACCGATACGCCTCGATTTCTTTGGCGACACTCTGGAAACACTACGGCGGTTTGACCCAGAGACGCAACGCACCACAATTGCGCTTCAGGAGCTCGATCTTGTGCCCGCCAGTGAAGCCATTTTGGATGAAGACCGCATTCAGCGCTTCCGGCAAAATTATCGCGCATCAAACGGAACCGTTACAAAAGACGACCCGTTATATGAAGCTGTCAGCGAAGGTCGCCGTTATCCCGGTCTTGAGCATTGGCTGGGATATCTGGAGCCAGAGCTGGTCCCGGTCTTGAGCTTCGCACCTGAAGCGCCAGTCATTCTGGATCATTTGCTTGAAGATGCCTTGGACGATCGCGCCACCCAGATTGAGGACCACTATCAAACCCGACTGGAGCACAGCGGTGAGGGGGCGATCTACCGCCCCTCAGAACCCGACCTGCTTTATTTGAATATCAACAGCTGGAACGAATTGTTGCAGCAGCGCCGGACTGTTTCGCTAACACCATTTGATGTCATTCAAGAAACCCACGCAGGCAAGGTAATCCTGATGGGCGGCCGGCAGAGCAGAACCTTTGCCGCGGAGCGCGCAGCCAATGACCAAAATGTCTTCGATGCATTGATCGCTCATGTCGGCAGTTTGGTTGCTGACAAAAACCGGGTGCTGATTGCTGCTTGGAGTGAAGGCGCACGGGACCGGTTGGCGCAAGTCCTTCAGGATCACGGACTGGTCAAGCAAAGGCTGATCAATTCATGGACTGATGCCAAAGGTCTGCAGAATGGAACAGTTGGCCTATCTGTTCTTGAACTGGAGAACGGGTTTTCCTTTGATGGATTCGCCCTGATCGGCGAACAAGATGTGCTTGGCGACCGGCTGGTACGCAAAGGCAAACGCAAGCGCCGCGATGCCGATGTCCTGACCGAGGCTGCAAGTCTGAACGAGGGAGACTTTGTTGTCCACGTTGAGCACGGTATTGCGCAATTTGCCGGACTGAGCACCATTATGGCGGCCGGTGCGCCCCATGATTGTCTGGAACTCATCTATTCCGGTGGCGACAAGCTGTTCCTGCCAGTTGAAAATATTGAACTGCTGACCCGCTATGGCTCTGAGGGCAGCGAAACGTCCTTGGATAAACTCGGCGGCGTTGCCTGGCAGGCACGCAAATCAAGGCTGAAAAAACGCATTCGCGATATGGCGGAAGCGCTTATCAAAGTTGCAGCCGCAAGGGCTTTGAAAACGGCTGCACCACTGACCCTCGATGAGGGCATCTACGGCGAGTTTGCGGCACGTTTCCCCTATGAAGAGACTGAGGATCAATTAGGCGCAATAGACGCCGTCACCGATGATCTGGCGTCAGGACGTCCTATGGACCGGCTGGTGTGCGGCGATGTCGGCTTTGGCAAGACCGAAGTGGCATTGCGCGCAGCCTTTGTGGCGTCAATGTCAGGTAGGCAAGTGGCTGTAGTTGTGCCAACCACATTGTTGGCGCGGCAACATTACAAAACTTTTGCAGACCGGTTTGCAGGACTGCCGATCAAGGTACGCCATGCATCCAGACTGGTGCCCGCAAAGGAACTGTCGGAAACCAAGTCTGGTCTTGAAACCGGCGAAGTCGACATTGTAATCGGCACCCATGCCTTGCTTGGAAAAGCCATCAAGTTCCGCGATCTCGGGCTACTGGTTATCGATGAAGAACAAAGGTTTGGCGTCCGGCACAAAGAGCGGCTGAAAGAGTTGAAATCCGATGTTCATGTTCTGACGCTCACCGCAACGCCAATCCCGCGCACACTTCAGTTGGCACTGACTGGCGTGCGCGAATTATCACTCATCAGCACGCCACCGGTGGACCGCCTGGCAGTACGGACCTTTGTCTCACCGGTGGATCCGGTGACAATCCGGGAAGCTTTGCTACGTGAGCATTTCCGAGGTGGTCAGAGCTTTTATGTCTGTCCAAGGGTCTCTGATTTGGCGGAACGAAAAGCTTTTCTGGAGCAACATGTCCCGGAAATCAAAGCTGTGGTAGCGCATGGACAAATGCCCGCAAGTGAACTCGATGATGTCATGAATGCCTTTTATGACGGGCAGTTTGACGTGCTTCTATCGACTACCATTGTGGAATCCGGCCTGGATATTCCGACAGCAAATACACTGATCATTCACCGGGCTCACATGTTTGGTCTGGCACAAATGTATCAGCTGCGCGGCCGTGTCGGTCGCTCCAAAACACGTGCCTATGCTCTGTTCACAGTCCCCACAAACATGAAACTCACAGCCACAGCGGATCGTCGTCTACGTGTCCTTCAATCGTTGAACAGTTTGGGTGCCGGCTTTGAATTGGCCAGCCATGACATGGATATTCGTGGTGCCGGCAACCTGTTGGGTGAAGAACAATCCGGGCAAGTGCGCGAAGTCGGGTTTGAGCTTTATCAGCAAATGCTGGAAGAAGCTGTTGCCAGCATGAAAGCGGGTGATCTGGAAGCGGAGATGGAAGACCAATGGTCGCCGCAAATCACACTCGGCCTGGCTGTTATGATACCGGAAAACTATGTCCCGGACCTGCAGTTGCGTCTGTCCCTTTACAAACGCCTGTCATCGCTGGAGTCGGCGCAGGAAATCGACGATTTCGGCGCAGAACTGATCGATCGATTTGGGTCACTTCCCGAAGAAGTCGACCACTTGCTGAAACTGGTTTTCGTCAAACAATTGTGCCGCCAATGCAATATCGAAAAGGTCGATGCAGGCCCCAAGGGCATGGTTTTCTCACTGCGCAAGGGTGTCTATCCGAACCCAACAGGCTTGATTGAATACATTGCACAGCAGGGAACACTTGCGAAAATCAGACCGGACCAGAAGATCGTGCTGATCCGAGATTGGCCAAAGCCGGTTCAACGCCTCAAAGGGGCGGCTGTTGCCTTGGCCCAACTGGCAAAAATCGCCAGCGAGGGTGATCAGGATGCGTCTTGATCGGCTTCTGCAGCTGTGCGGGTAATCGCTTCAGCCAGCGTTTCAGGCTCCTGAGCACCCATGATTGCGTATTTCTGCCCCAGAATGAAACAGGGAACGCCCGTCACGCCGATCTTTTGGGCCTCTGCGATCTGTTGCTTCACAACATCTTTCGCCAGATCGGTATGGAGCTTGTCCAGAATTTCATCGTCATCCATGCCAACGTCCCCCGACAGGGCCGCTAACACATCATCGTCACCAATGTTCTGGCCTTCCAGAAAATAGGCCTGAAACAAGCGCTCAGCCATCTGGTTCTGCAAATCTTCCTGTTCCGCCCAATGGATCAAACGATGTGCATCAAGCGTATTGGACGAATATTCAATCAGATCAAACGCAAAGGGAATATCCAGCGCCGCCCCGGTTTCTTCAATCTGGGTATAGGCAGTCTGTGCACGTTCCTTGCCGCCAAATTTTTCTGACAAATACTCAGCCCGCGGCTTGCCGCTTTTTGGCAGCGTTCCATCGAGCTGAAAGGGGAGCCAATGGACATCCAACTCAATACCATCAAGCAGATTATGCGCCATCTCGAGCCTTTTTTTGCCGATGTAACACCATGGACACATGACATCAGAAACAATTTCAACGCGGACAGATTGCATGAATTAGTCTTTCATTATGACAGAAAACTGTAAGCCAATTTCCTACTGAGTAGCCCACCATGTGGCAGGTTGATAGCCGTAGACAGATGTTTTCTCCGGAACAGAAATGCGCGTTCTCCGTGCCAGCCATTGCCCCGGTGTATGAAACAGCGGGATAAAATAGACGCCGGACATAATCATACGATCAAATGCACGTACTGCGGTGACAAAATCCTCACGGTCACGGGCAGCAACCAACTTGTCGATAATGGCATCAATCGCTGGATTGCTTGCACCGGAAAGGTTGAGACTGCCATCTGTTGTGGCGGCAACTTGCCCCCAGCGGCCATACTGCTCCGACCCGGGAGACAGGGATGCTGTAAAAATGTATTGCAGCATGTCGTAGTCGAACCGCTTCCAGCGCTCCCAATACTGGGCGGAATCAACGGTGCGGATGATCATTTCAACGCCAATCCGTTCCACATTACGCTGCAATGCCAGGGCAAGACGTTCCTGAGGTTGTGAATCGGCCATAAACTCAAACGAAAATTGCTCTCCGGTGTCACCACCAACCATTTTCACGCCCTACACGACGTAACCTGCGTCTCCCAACAACTCGACCGCTTTGCGCAGGTTTTTACGATCGCGTCCGCTGCCATCACTCATTGGCGGCGTATATGTGCCATCCAGAACCTCGGGTAAGACCTGATCTATGGAACTGCCCAGCAAAGCTTTTTCAGCGTCATCTATTGGACGTTGGTATGCTGATAATTCGGAATTATGGAACAGACTTGCGGTCCGTTGATAAGCACCTGAAAACAGGTTCTCATTGACCCATTGAAAATCAAACAAATAGGTGAATGCTTCCCGTACTCGTTTGTCAGCAAACTTTTCCTGTCGTGTATTGAAAATCATTCCGCGCATGCCCGTCGGCGTGCCCGTTTCGTAGGTATCGAGAACGATCTCGCCATTACGAACCGCTGGAAAATCATAGTCAGTGGCCCAGCGCGTGGGACTGTCTTCCGGGTTTATGTCAAAAAGGCCTTTTCGGAACGCTTCAAATCTAGAACTTTCCTCGCGATAATAGTCGATGTGTATTGCATCAAAATTGTCAAATCCCGCCCGAACAGGAAGGTCTTTGCCCCAATAGTCCGGGTTTTTCTTCAAGACGACCCGCGTTCCCGCATTAACATCTGCAACAACATATGGCCCAGAGCCAAGCACAGGCGTTAAGCTGGAGCGGTCAAAAGTCTCAAAATCAATGGCATGTTTGGGCAGGATGGGAATGATACCCAGCAACAGCGGCAGTTCACGGTTTTTCCCTTCTCCCAGATTCATGCGCACGCCGCGCTCACCAATTCGCTCAACGCTTTCAATAGCCTGCATCCACCGACTATAGGGCGGGCGGCCTTTTTCGCGGAACAAATCAATGGTGAACAAGACGTCGTCCACCTTGATTGGCTCACCATCGGAAAATTTAGCGTCCGGGTGAATTGTGACTTCCAGGAAAGTACGTTCCGGGTCTGTTTTGATGGTATCCGCAATCAGGCCATACATTGTGAAAGCCTCGTCCCGATTGCGCTGCATCAGGCCCTCATAGACATTTGCGCCCAGAACCCCATCAGACAAGCCACGCGGAGCCACACCCCGAACGATAAACTGGTTCAAACTGTCAAATGACCCATTGAACCCATAGGTGATACGGCCGCCTTGAGGCACATCAGGGTTCGCATAGGAAAAGCTGGTAAAGTCGGAGGGCAGGGCAGGTTGTCCATGCATGGCCAATC
>CAZOCA010000196.1:0-6304 GCA_964578105.1 uncultured Pararhizobium sp. | reverse complement strand
CGATCCGGGCAGCCAGTAATGTGGTGCCACAAGCAGGCGGTCAATCTGCTGGTTTCCCGTATTGGCCAGTGCAAAGACGGCCCAGTTGGAGGCAATATCCGGATCACGCGCCTGCACTTCAATGCGTCGGATAATGCCGTCAGGGCCGGGGGCCGTGGAAACCTGTAGCCGTGCTCCCGCATCGGTGTACATTTCCAGCGCTGCACGCAAATCCAAGGTGCGGCCATCCAGTGGAACGCTGACAGCTTCGACAGCATAAGCGGGCGCACCAAACGAAAGCACCGAAAGCACAATCATCCAAAAGGCGACCAGACCCGGTATTATGTCACGGATGGAACCCAGGCAACGCAACTCGTGTTTCTCCAAAGCAGTTGGATACTCAATACTAAACCAGTCAAGCTTTGGAACATGTTGAACGCAACGTCCGCCCCTAAAACGAACCAGCCAGGCTTGATGCCTTCTTAGTATTGAGTTCGAACCCCGGACACAAGGTCTCAGAAGCCCGTTTTGTCTAGTTAAGAGGCAATTATGGTCCATTTTTAATCAAATGAAACAGGCGGAAAACAAAAAAACGTGCGCAGCGGTCAGGCCTCGTTATCAAGGTCTTTCTTCAAAACCGCAAAAAGGACGTGGTCCTGCCAGCGACCGTCTATGCATAAATACTCTCTTGCGTAGCCTTCGCGTTGAAAACCGAGACTCTGCAGAAGCAGAATCGAGCGCTGATTATCGGGAATACAGGCCGCTTCCACCCGGTGCAAACCCAATGAGTTAAACGCAAATGGCAAAGTGGAGCGGACCGCGGCTGACATATAGCCCTGGCCAGCAAATGCCGCTCCCATCCAGTAACCCAGGCTCGCGGCCTGAGTGACCCCACGCCGGATGTTTGACAGGTTCAAACCGCCGACCAACTGCTCGTCCTGCTTACGGAAAATAAACAGGGCATGCGCCAGACCATCGCGATTTTCCTGTTGATAGCGGCGAATGCGGCGGCGAAACGCATTGCGGGTCAAATCATCGGATGCCCAACTTGGCTCCCAAGGCTTGAGAAAATCGCGGCTGGCCGAACGAAGTTCTGCCCACATGGCATAGTCGGCAACCTGCGGCGGACGCAGAAATATATCCTCGCCGGCCTTGGTGCCGCCACGAGTTGTCTCCTGTGTCTGGGCACGCGTGGTATTGTGCAAAAAGGCAAATGTCATGCCGAGCCGCCGATTGAGAACTAGTTCCGTCTAAGATGCCCGGAAATACGTTCCGTTGAAAGCACTGTTTCCACCCCATCAATCGGACCGATTGATGCCAGAGTGGGCACTGCGTCTGTGAAAATGGACTGACCAAGATCCCGAAGGTCTGTCGGTGTTATGGCATCAACCTTGGCAACCAGCTCGTTCAGATCGATCACCCTGCCAAAGACAAGCATCTGGCGTGCAATCTGCGCAGCACGCGCTGACGGGCTTTCAAGGCTCATCAACAGGCTGGCCCGGACCTGAGCGCGGGCGCGTTTCACTTCATTTTCGGAAATTTCGTCGCAGGCCCGCAGCAGTTCATCCAACACCACCGGAACAAGTTCAGGAATATCTTCCCGCCCTGTGGCTGCATGAATGCCAAACAGGCCCGTATCGGAAAAGCCCCAGTGAAACGCATAGATTGAGTAACAAAGCCCTCTGGACTCCCGCACTTCCTGAAACAGGCGAGACGCCATGCCTCCGCCAAGCACACTGGCCAGAAGCTGAGTGCCGTAGAACTGCTCATCCTGGTAGGAGTGGCCCTCAAACCCTATCAAAAGCTGTGCCTCCATCAGGTCCTTTGACTGAATGAACTGGCCGCCCGTATAACTCGCTTGTTGATGATCATTCACAGAAACATCCGGTTTGGTGAGGCCCCCGAATGCGTCTTCTGTCTGACGCACAAATTTATCATGATCAACAGCGCCTGCTGCAGAAATGACCATATCTGACGGTCGATACTGAGAGCGGAGGAATTGCCTCAAATCCCTTGTTGAAAACCCCTCAACCGTTTCTGCCGTTCCCAGAATTGTGCGTCCGATGGACTGGCCTTGAAAGGCAATGTCCTGAAAGGCGTCGAAGACCAGATCTTCCGGATTGTCGAGGGTCGCCCCGATTTCCTGCAAAATGACATGCTGCTCTCGCCGCAACTCATCATCATCAAACCGGGCATTGAGGAGAATGTCACTGAGAATATCGAGAGCCAGCGGCACATCTTCCTTCAGTACCCTGGCATAATAGGAGGTGTTTTCCACGCTCGTGGCCGCATTGAGATCTCCGCCAATCGCTTCAATCTCTTCTGCAATGGAGCGCGCAGTTCGCTTTTTGGTGCCCTTGAACGCCATATGTTCAAGCAAATGGGAAATGCCATGCTGTTGGCTTGTCTCATTGCGGGATCCTGATCGGACCCACACCCCAAGGGATGCACTCTCCAGATGTGGCATGGCGTGGGTAACCACAATTATGCCGTTACTCAAGATCGTATGCTCAACGCTCATCGATCACCTGATTTAAAATTCACTGCACCCCTCCCAAGGCTCATTGTTTTTCAGATGCCCTTGCATGGGCCGAAATGAAGTTTTCCACGCTCTGTAAGTCATTAGCAAGAGCTTGTTGGCGTTCTGGACGTGACATGAGATCACCCTGCCATGCGGGCAGGGCAGGGTGCTGCCCGCATGCAGCCTCAACGGCATCTGGAAATTTAGCCGGATGCGCAGTTCCCAAGGTGACCATTGGCGTATTGGTCTTGTGTCTTTGTTGGGCCGCAAACAGGCCAATGGCCGTATGCGGATCAAGCAGATAGCTGCTTCCTTCCAGAACATCATGGATGGTTTGCGCAGTCTCCGCCTGTGTTGTGCGTGCTGCATCAAAGTCATTCGCAATGAAATCTCTGGCTTCCGATGCAAGTGTGAATGATCCGGATTGACTAAGGCCAGCCATCAATCGGCTCACGGTCGCTCCGTCCTGACCGTTGGCTTCAAACAGCAGCCGCTCGAAATTTGAAGAAACCTGAAGGTCCATCGAAGGGGCTGTTGTCTCTGTAACGCCCGTCACTTCATAGCGCCCGGTTTCCAGAGTGCGGACCAGAATGTCATTCACATTGGTGGCAATCAGAAGCCGATCGATGGGAAGGCCCATTTTCTTGGCAACAAACCCGGCGAGAATGTCACCGAAATTGCCCGTTGGCACGGAAAACGAAACAGCGCGATCCGGTCCGCCCAGCGACAACGCTGACGTGAAATAATACACCACCTGCGCCAGAATCCGACCCCAATTTATGGAGTTAACGCCCGACAAACCAAGCTGATCCCGGAACTTCAAATCGTTGAACATGGCTTTAACCAGAGCCTGGCAATCGTCAAAATTACCTTCGATGGCCAATGCATGAACATTAGGATCTGCAACGGTGGTCATCTGGCGTCTCTGCACGTCAGAGACACGGCCATAGGGGAACAGAATGAAAATGTCAGTGTTATCCCGGCCGCGAAACGCTTCAATGGCAGCGCCACCCGTATCGCCCGAAGTCGCGCCTATGATTGTGGCCCGTTGCCCACGCTCGGCCAATGCATAATCCATGACGCGGGCAAGCCATTGCATGGCCACATCCTTGAACGCCAGGGTCGGTCCATGAAACAGTTCAAGCACAAAATCATTCGGACCAACCTGCACCAAAGGCGCCACAGCAGGATGGCGAAAGGAAGCATAGGCTTCTTTTATGATTTTCTTCAAAACAGTGTCAGGAATTTCTCCATCCACAAAGGGCGACATAATTGCAAATGCCACATCTTCGTAGGGTTTGCCGCGTAACGCCTTGATCTCGGCTAGCGACAGTTTGGGCCAACTGGTGGGCATATAAAGTCCGCCATCGCGGGCAAGACCCGTTAGAATGGCATCCAGAAAACCAAGTTCAGGAGCCTCACCCCTGGTACTTACATATCGCACGAAATTACGTCCTGTCGTATTTTAGATCTTGCCATGTGCGGCTGCAATTGACGGTTCCTTATTGCGCTGCGGGCAAGCTTTATCAAGTTTCCGTTTAAACGCTGATGCCGGACCAACTTTTCAGTGCCTCAACGGTGGCGGGCAAATCGCTCAGATTGTGGACGGTTGTTTCAGCGCCCGCATCCATCAGTTTTTCGGCGTGACCGGCATAAGAGTGCGAGGCGCCGACGAAACCAATGACGCGCATACCTGCGGCAACGGCACCTTCAACACCATGACTGCTGTCTTCAATCACAATCGTCTGAGCAGGGGTGGATCCCAGAGTTTCAGCCGCATGTAAGAAGACGTCGGGCGAGGGTTTGGGCAGATTCTGCCGAACTTCCAAAGCGGAATATATGTACGGACGAAAGCGATCAAAAAGATTGGTCAGTTTCAGATTTTGCTCAAGTCTGATGGTTGAAGAATTGGAACAAATGCATCGCGCATCATCCATCGCATCCAACATGTCGTGGACGCCTGCGACCGCTTGCAGAGATTGTTGCAAAGCTGCGTCCAGCATTTCGTCCGACCGTTGCGCAAGATCATCGGGAAGTGGCTTTGCCAGTTCCTCTGCCACCTGCGCGAAAATAGCATCAGCCGTCAGGCCACTGTAGCGCTGGGACAGTTCGTCCAGCGTAATGTCCATTCCAAGGTCTTTTACGAGTTCAAGATTTACTTCTGAAGCGATGATCTCGGAATCCACAAGGACGCCGTCACAGTCAAAGATGATGAGCATGTATTGGTCTTTTAAGTAAGGGGGTGGTGTCAGGCGTCGTCCTTACGGTCAAAGCCCACATAAATGATATAGTCGCGTTCATCGCCCGGATCCGGTACGGCAACATTCACAACGGTTACGAAATCTGGTGTTCTGTCAAAGTCGGAAATCTGCACTGAAATTGGCTGGATTTCTGAATAGAGTACCGCTTCCTGGAATTTCACGACGGCAACGCGAACAGGAACGGTGAGAGTATTGGAACTTGAGCTGCGCGGGCCAGCCAGAACGCGCCCGCTGATACCAACCCGAATTTGCAATTGGCCATTTGCGATACTGCATTCACGGGCAGTCTCGTCAATACGCGCCTGGTGGATGAGTTTCTTGGGGTCGCCATTGGCGTCACCTTCAAAAACACTGAAACTTTCCGTGCCCTGCCGCAGTTCAATCTTGGGGCAATAGACGGGACCGGATTTGGAAAATTCGCGCAGATCCACGATCGGCTTTTTGCTGATCGGATTAAGGCTACTGACCGCATTGCAGCCGGAAAGAACCAGAAGCGCAAGGACAGGGAAAATCAGTTTTTGATACACAACAATGGCCGCATGAACTCAACAAGTGAACGGGATTTCCATTCTATAACAGGTGAATTGTGGCTTGGCGAGGACGCAGGCAAAGATATCAGCCAAAGAATTCGACCAAAGGATGCAGCCAAAAAATGTGACTTGCCGTATCCCTTCGTAAGGACTGCACAAAACAGCCATCAACCATTTGTTAACCATAAAGCCTAACTCGATCTTTACCCTGTTCAGCGCAGACTCCGGAAGCGTCATTGGAGTTTTGCGTTTTGACCCTTTCATCTGCTCTTGCCCGGGAGATCACCCCGGATTCGTCATCATTATCTGATCCAAAAGCCCAGCCTGAATGGCTGAACACCATCATCCCTGGTGATTGTGTGGCTGCAATGGAAAAGCTTCCTGCAGCTTCGATCGATGTGATCTTTGCCGATCCACCCTATAATCTGCAGTTGGAAGGCGATCTGCACCGGCCCGATCAAAGCAAGGTTGATGCCGTTGATGATGCCTGGGACCAGTTTTCCTCGTTTGAGGCCTATGATGCCTTTACCCGCGCCTGGTTGCTTGCGGCGAGGCGTGTGCTGAAACCCAATGGCACAATCTGGGTTATCGGCTCGTATCACAATATTTTTCGTGTCGGCGCATTGATGCAGGATCTGCGCTTCTGGATGCTCAATGATGTCATCTGGCGCAAGGCAAACCCGATGCCAAATTTCAGAGGCCGCCGCTTTACCAATGCCCATGAGACAATGATCTGGGCATCGCGGGATCAGGATGCCAAAAGCTACACGTTCAACTATGACGCCATGAAAATGCTGAATGACGGAACGCAGATGCGATCCGACTGGCACATCCCGATTTGCAATGGCTCAGAACGTCTGAAGAATGAAGATGGCCAGAAAGTTCATCCAACCCAGAAACCGGAAGCGCTTCTGCAACGCGTCTTGCTGACCAGCACCAAACCGGGTGACGTGGTTCTGGACCGGTTTATTGGCAAAGGCACCACAGCAGCCGTTGCGAAATCGCTCGGTCGT
>CAZOCA010000195.1:0-6355 GCA_964578105.1 uncultured Pararhizobium sp. | reverse complement strand
TTAGCCAGACCGCAGATGTCTTCGATCCTGACGGTCAGGTGGTCAGGTCTTCCCAATCCCGCTCCGAGGCCAGCACAGCTTCGGAAGATCTTGCGGTTGCCGGCGTCACCGTTGGCAACCAGCTTCCTGGAGCTGAAGAAGGCAGCGATACAGAATCGAATTCCCAGCGCGAAACGTCTGAAGAGGTCGTGAACTACGAAATCTCACGCACCACAACAACCGAAGTGACCGAGGCCGGACGGCTTCGCAAACTCTCGGTCGCTGTGTTGGTTGACGGAGTTTACACGCAGGAGCCAGGTGGCGAACTGGCCTATACGCCACGCACTGAAGAGCAACTGGCGCAAATTGCAACACTTGTTCGCTCTGCTGTCGGCTTTGAGGAAGGCCGTGGTGATCAGGTCGAAGTGGTGAATATGAGGTTTGTAGCCAGTGCTGCGCCTGATGCAAATGCATTGGTGGAACCAGGCCTGTTCAACTTCAGCATGGACGACATCATGCAGGTTGCCGAATTGGGTGTGATGCTTTTGATGACATTGCTGCTGGTGTTGTTTGTCATGCGTCCGCTGGTTCGAAAAGTTCTGACGCCGGAGCCGGTTGAAGCGCCAGCGCCGATCAGCCCGATCATGACCCAGGAGGGTGCTGAAGGGGTTGCCGTTGGCGAACCGGATCAAAGGCTTGAACAGGCACAGGCCGCAGGTGCTGCCCGTGCCGACATGGTGCGTCAGGTCAGTGAACTGGTAAAAACCAATCCAGATGATGCGGCGACCATTCTGCGCAATTGGCTCCAGGAGGCTGCGTGATGAATGATCTTGCAGCCATTGGTGAGCTACAAATTTCAGAAAGTGTCAAAAACCGGAAACTGACCGGAGCCGACAGGGCCGCTGTTCTGCTGTTGTCACTGGGTGGTGACAATGGCGTCGGCGTTTGGGAACGCCTTGATGAGATTGAAATCAAGGAAATCTCATTGGCCATGGCCCGCCTGGGACCCGTATCCCCAGGCATGATGGAAGATCTGTTGGTTGATTTTGTTGCCAAATTATCCGCCAAAGGCGCGGTGATGGGCAATTTTGAATCGACCGAAAGATTGCTGGGATGTTTCCTGCCCGACGACCAGGTCAAATCGATCATGGAAGAAATTCGCGGACCTGCCGGCCGAACCATGTGGGAAAAACTGTCCAATGTTCAGGAAACCCTGCTGGCCAATTATCTGAAGAACGAATATCCGCAAACCGTTGCCGTGGTGCTGTCCAAGATCAAGTCTGACCATGCCTCCCGCGTTCTAAGCCTGCTGCCGGAAGAGTTTTCTCTGGAAGTCGTCAACCGAATGCTGCGCATGGAGTCTGTCCAGACCGAAATTCTGGACAAGATTGAACAGACCTTGCGCGTGGAATTCATGGCCAATCTGTCTCGTGGCAGCAAGCGTGATCCGCACGAACACATGGCGGACATTTTCAACAGTTTCGACCGCCAGACAGAAACGCGCTTCATGTCATCGCTCGAAGAAGAGAATGAGGATTCGGCTGAGAAGATCAAGAATCTGATGTTCACATTCGATGATCTGGCGAAACTGGATGGCATGGCAATCCAGAGCATGCTGCGCTTCATCGAGCGCCCCCAACTGGCTTTGGCGCTGAAAGGCGCTGGTGATGGAATTCGAGACATGTTCTTTGAAAACATGTCTCAGCGGGCTGCCAAACTGCTCAAGGATGATATGGAAGCTTTGGGGCCTGTCAGACTGAAAGACGTTGATGAGGCACAAAGCGGGATGGTCAACAAAGCCAAGGAAATGGCCGACCGTGGTGAAATCGCAATCTCCAGTAACCAGGGAGAGGACGAGTTGGTTTACTAAACCAATCGCTGCGTATCATGGACGACACAATTGTTGCCTCAACACCATTCCGATTTGATCTGGATCTGTCAAAAAACGCCATGACACTTCAGGAGCGTCTGAATGCGCTCGAAATCGAACGCTTGGCTCTTGAGAACAAGCACAGCACCGAACTTGCTGACGCCATAAAAGACAGTGAAGCAAAGGGGCGCGAATCTGCCGAAGCTGTTGCAGCAAAGAAATCTGCTGATGACGTGGCAACACTTGTCAAAAGCGCGACTGCACTATTGAGCGCAAGAGATGCCTCCGCACAAAAGATGGAACGCGAGGCCTGCGAACTGGCCTTTACGATTGGCACCCATCTGGCCGAAACCGCTCTGGCCAAAGCACCCTTTGCGGAAATCGAAGCAATGCTCAAAGAAACAATGGATGTGTTGTCAGATACACCACATCTCGTTCTGTATCTGCCGTTGCAGACAGCAGATGACATCAAGCCGCAATTGACCCGGCTTTTGGATGAAAGTGGATTTTCCGGACGCCTGATTATCAAGGCCGAGCGTGAATTCGCCAGCTCTGATGTACGCCTGGAATGGTCAGAAGGACAATTGGTGCGCGACCTGGAAGCAGCGAAAGCTGCTCTGCGCGAAAAGATAAATCAATATTTTGAGGCCGCCTGATGAGTGACACCACAGACAATGCAGCTGGTGCTTTACCACTGGATGACCACGGACCATCCAGTGGTAAAGCAGAACTGAACGACCCGGATACACCCAAAACGGCAGCTGATCTTGAGAAGCTGTTCGATGTGCCCGTCAAGGTCTCTGCCATTTTGGGCCGGGCACGTATGCCCGTGGCTGAATTGCTGAAGCTTGATGAAGGTGCGGTCATCGAACTGGATCGAAAAGTGGGCGAAGCCATTGATATTTATGTCAATGATCGCCTTGTCGCGCGCGGAGAAGTTGTGCTGGTCGACAGCAAGCTCGGCGTGACGATGACAGAAATAATCAAGACAGATAACTAGGAAGCGTCATGCGTTTATTGATCATCGGCAGCCTGAATGGACAACTGACCCTCGCCACCAAAATGGCGATGGCAGAGGGTGCCAAAGTTGTTCATGCTGACACGGTTGTACAAGCCCTGCAGGTTCTGAACGCTGGCACAAGCTTCGATCTGGTAATGGTGGATGTCACGCTCCAGGTGGCCGATCTGGTAAATGGCATCACACGCGCACGTATTCATCTGGATGTGGTGGCCTGTGGCATTGATCCCGATGCCGATGTGGCCGTTGCAGCTATCAAGGCTGGCGCAAAGGAATATATTCCACTGCCGCCAGAGCCGGAACTGATTGCAGCCATTTTGAAGGCTGTATCTCAGGAAAGCGCAGATATTATCTATGCCGATCCCAAATCACAGGCACTGATTGCTCTGGCCGAGCAGATTGCTCCTTCCGAGGCAACTGTTCTGATTACAGGTGAATCCGGCGTTGGCAAGGAAGTGTTCGCCAAACATATTCACGCCAAATCCCGACGCGCAAAAGCGCCCTTTATCTCACTGAACTGTGCCGCTATTCCTGAACAATTGCTGGAATCAGAATTATTCGGCCATGAGAAGGGAGCGTTTACGGGCGCCGGGTCGAGGCGCATTGGAAAATTTGAAGAGGCCGATGGTGGCACGCTGCTGCTGGATGAAATCAGCGAGATGGATTTGCGCCTTCAGGCCAAATTGCTGCGCGCTTTGCAGGAACGCGTCATCGACCGTGTCGGTGGCAACAAGCCAATCCCGGTAGACATTCGCATTCTGGCCACCAGCAATCTGGATTTGATGAAAGCTGTAGGCGAAAACCGCTTTCGCGAAGATTTATACTACCGGCTGAACGTCGTGAACCTTGCCATTCCGCCTTTGCGTGAACGGCCGCTGGACATCGTTGTTCTGGCCAGGCATTTCGCCAAGAAATACGCTCAGGTCAATGGGTTCAACGCGCAGGCGCTGTCACCACAGCTTGAAGAGGTGCTGATGGCAGCGCCATGGCAGGGCAATGTGCGCGAATTGGAAAACGCAATGCACCGCGCAGTCCTCCTGTCCGGCGAGAACCCGATTTCGGAGGCCGTGTTGAACCTGCCTTTGAATGGCGCAACATCTGCGCCCGGCCTTACAGCCAGCAGCCATGCGGCACACATGGCCGCAGCCACCACACAGAATATGGTGGGCCGCACGGTGGCCGATGTAGAGCGCGAACTGATCCTTGAAACGCTGGACCATTGTCTTGGCAACCGCACCCATGCCTCAAACATTCTGGGTATTTCCATTCGCACGCTGCGCAACAAGCTGAACCAATATACTGATGAGGGGCTGGATGTGACGGCCCCTGGCGGTCAGCGTACTGCACCTGCTTACCTGTCGTGAAAGCTGATCAGTGAGCGATACCACCCAAAACACACCGGCGACCGGACCCAAACAGGGGACTGGCTTCAAGTTTCCTGGTCTCGATCAGATCGCAAAACGGGCTGATCTTGGGCTTGCCCTTTGTGTGATCTTCATCATTCTGGTTTTGATCATGCCTTTGCCCTCCGGGGCACTGGATTTTCTGCTTGCACTGTCAATCATCTTTTCTGTTCTGATTCTGATGACGGCCTTGTTCATTCAATCGCCGACCGAGTTCTCGTCATTCCCGGCCATTTTGCTGATCGCGACCATGTTGCGATTATCGCTCAATCTGGCATCCACACGGCTGATCCTATCGAATGGACACGAGGGACCCGGGGCTGCCGGTAAGGTGATTGAAGCCTTCGGCAACTTTGTCATGCAGGGCAATTTCGTCATTGGGATTATTGTCTTTGGCATTCTGGTGATCGTGAACTTTGTCGTCATCACCAAGGGTTCTGGCCGTATTGCTGAAGTGGCCGCCCGCTTTAATCTGGATGCGATGCCCGGTAAACAGATGGCCATTGACGCGGATTTGTCTGCTGGCCTCATCGACGAGAGTGAAGCCAAGGCGCGCCGCCGCGAACTGGAAGATGAAAGTTCCTTTTTCGGCGCCATGGATGGTGCTTCCAAATTCGTACGTGGCGATGCCATTGCCGGTCTGCTGATCACCTTCATCAATGTCATTGGCGGCATGATCATCGGTGTGGCCCAGATGGATATGTCCGCCGGCGATGCGGCCCGTGCCTATACGCTGCTGACAGTCGGCGATGGTCTGGTCAGTCAGATACCGTCACTGATTGTGTCCATTGCGGCCGGCTTGCTGGTTTCCAAAGCTGGCGTCAAAGGTGCCGCTGATCAGGCATTGATCAGACAATTATCCGGCTATCCAAAAGCCATGGGCCTGTCGGCCTTTGTGATGATCGCCATGGCCTTTCTGCCTGGTCTGCCTTTCATACCGTTTATGGCGCTGGGCCTGGGGGCGGCATTCTTTGCCCATCGATCTTCGCGAAAACAGGATGAAGAGGTTGAAAATGCCGCTGCCATTCAGATCGCTGCGACAGCCGACACGGGCCCCAAAGAAGAACCCATAACAGATGCTCTGAAGATGGATGAGCTGCGTGTCGAGCTTGGCTATGGTCTTGTTCCCCTCATCAATGGCCCTGCCGGACAGGACATGCTGAGTGAACAGATCAAGGCCCTGCGCCGTCAGATGGCTCTTGATCTGGGCTTCATCATGCCGTCGGTACGCATTCTGGATAACATCCAGCTGACAGGCGGGGACTACGTAATAAAGATCCGCGAAATCGATGCCGGCAGCGGAACATTGTACCCGGATCATCTGATGGTAATGGACCCTGCAGGTGGCAAGATAAGCCTGCCCGGACATCACACAACCGAGCCGACATTCGGCATTCCTGCCACCTGGGTCGAAGGGGCTTTGCATGATGAAGCGGAAGCCCGCGGTTTGACGGTGGTTGATCCGGCCACGGTTCTCGTCACCCATCTGACAGAGATCATCAAAAGCAACATTGCCGAATTGTTCAGCTACGCACATGTTCAAAAACTGGTGGATGAATTGCCAAGCGAGCATAAGAAACTCGCCGAAGACATCATCCCGTCCCAGATCTCGATGAGCGGCTTGCAGCGCGTTCTGCAGATGCTGCTGGCTGAACGCATTTCCATCCGCGATTTGCCCGCCATTCTGGAAGGCGTGGCCGAAGCGGCTGGCAGCAACCGCAACCCGCAATGGCTGTCAGAGCAGGTGCGCGCCAGATTGGCCCGCCAATTGTGCAACGTAAACAAGGCGCCCGGCGGTTACCTGCCCATTTTGCCCATGTCACCGCAATGGGAGCAGTCCTTTGCCGAAGCCATGATCGGCGACGGCGAGGCGCGCCAATTGGCGATGGCCCCATCCAAGCTCCAGGAATTCGTCACCACGCTCCAGGAACGCTTTGAGAGCGCCGCAAAACTGGGTGAAGTGCCCGTGCTGCTGACGTCTCCAAGCATCCGGCCTCATGTTCGCTCTATCGTCGAACGCTTCCGCACGCAGACGGTGGTCATGTCGCAGGCCGAAGTGCATTCGCAATGCAAGCTGAAGACAGT
>CAZOCA010000194.1:0-6369 GCA_964578105.1 uncultured Pararhizobium sp. | reverse complement strand
CAGCCGAAAAGCTTCGACATTGCAGATATTGAATACTGGATTTGCAAGAAAGTCTGGCCGACCGGCAACCTTCAGGCCATGGACACATCCAAGATCAAGAATTACGACAAGATTGTCGGCATCTTCCGCAATGGCAAACTCACCCCTGAAAGCGTCATTGCACAGGGCACCGCACCTCACTCTGTTGGCTTTGTGGAAGGCCCAGGCGGCACCAGCTTTGTAGACAATGAGTCTGGCTGGATGACCCTCATCCCGACCATTTACAATGCAGATACACTCGGCATCCGCCCTGACCTTATTGGCCGTCCGATCGACACATGGGCAGAACTGCTCAACCCCGAATTCAAGGGCAAAGCCTCCATTCTCGACATTTCATCAATTGGCATTATGGACATGGCTATGGTTTGCGAAGCCATGGGTGAAGTCAACTATGGCGACAAGGGCAACATGACCAAAGAAGAGATCGACAAGACCATCGGTATCTTCACGGAAGCCAAGAAAAACGGCCAGTTCCGCGCATTCTGGAAATCTTTTGATGAAAGCGTGAACCTGATGGCTTCCGGCGAAGTTGTGATCCAGTCCATGTGGTCCCCTGCCATCACGGCTGTGAAATCGAAAGGCATTCCATGTGTCTATCAGCCACTGAAAGAAGGGTACCGGTCCTGGGGTGGCGGCATTGGCCTCTCCTCCAACCTGTCCGGTCTGGAGCTGGATGCAGCCTATGAATACATCAACTGGTATCTTGATGGCTGGGTCGGTGGCTTCCTGATGCGCCAGGGTTACTATTCTGCTGTGCCTGAAACATCCAAGAACCACATGTCAGAAGACGAATGGGGCTTCTGGTTTGAAGGCAAGGCTGCTGCCGGCGACATCGCCAATCCGCAAGGTGACGTCATCGAGAAAGCCGGCGCTGTACGTGACGGTGGTTCCTTTGAAGAGCGTATGGGCCGTGTGGCCTGCTGGAATGCAGTCATGGACGAAAATCAGTACATGGTTCGCAAGTGGAATGAATTCATTGCCGCCTAACTTTCGTTAATTCCCGCCTCGCGCCCCGACGGGCGCGGGGCTTTCTCCTCCCAACGGATTCTGCTGTGTTAAAAAAGTCCACTGCGAATGATCTCATCGGATGGCTTCTCGCATCACCGCTTCTGGTCATTCTGGCCCTTTTTCTGGTGCTACCGATTTGCATGATTGTCGCTGTCAGTTTCTGGGGAGCGACGGAGTTCTCGATCTACCCTGCATTTCAATTCGAGAACTATCAGTATCTGTTTGAATCCTCGGTGACATATGCGGTCTTTTTCAAGACTTTCCTGTTCACCATCATCACCTGGTTTTTCTGCCTGATCATCGGCTTTACTGTTGCTTATTTTCTGGCATTCCATGTCCACAGCCTCACCTGGCAGATCGCGCTTTTCCTGCTTTGCACCATCCCCTTCTGGACATCGAACATCATCCGCATGATTTCGTGGATTCCCTTTTTGGGGCGAAATGGCATTGCCAACCAGTCGCTCATATCCCTCGGCGTGATTGACGAGCCCCTGGATTGGCTCCTGTTTTCCGATTTTGCAGTCGTTCTGGCTTTTGTGCATCTTTATGCGCTGTTTATGGTTGTGCCCATTTTCAACACCATGATGCGCATCGATAAATCCCTGCTGGAAGCAGCCCGAGACGCTGGCGCAACCGGCTTTCAGACACTGACAAACATCATCATTCCCCTGACCAAACCCGGCATCATGATTGGGTCAATCTTTGTTGTAACCCTGGTCATGGGCGACTTCATTACCGTGCGCTTTATGAGCGGCTCGCAATCCGCCAATGTAGGACGGTTGATTTCCAACGATGTTGCACTGCTCCGCTACCCGTCTGCTGCAGCCACCTCAGTAATCCTTCTCATCACTGTCCTGATAACCATCGGCATCATGCTGCGTTTCGTGAACATTCGGAAGGAGTTGTAAGATGCAGGAAGGACGCAGCCGATCATTTTACGTTCTGGCGGCATTTTTCGCCCTGTTCATCCTGTTCCTGTATGGGCCAACCATAACCATTGCCATCCTGTCATTCCAGGGACCAAAGGGCGGCCTGACCTTCCCCATGAACGGCGTTTCGCTGCATTGGTTCTACGATCTTTTCGAACAACAGGCTGTTGGTGACATCTGGGGCTCCTTCCGCCGCTCATTTGCTCTGGGTCTGATGGTCATGGTGACAACGGTTGTCATCTCCGTGATGGCGGGCCTTGCCTTCCGCAAACGCTTCAGGGGATCTGGCATCCTGTTCTATCTGGTCATCACCAGCCTGATCATCCCATCGATTCTGGTATCGCTGGGTGTGGGCCTGATCTTCAATCAGCTTGGCTTTGATATACACTGGACAACATCAGGCTTCGGCTCTCAACTAACCTGGACCCTGCCCTTCGGCCTGCTGATCATGTTCGCCGTCTTCAATCGCTTTGACAAAGCCTATGAAGAAGCGGCCCGTGATTTGGGAGCGACATCATGGCAGACCATCCGCTATGTGGTTCTGCCCATCATCGCCCCCAGCCTCATCGGCGTCGCTCTGTTTGGCTTTACACTGTCCTATGATGAATTCGCGCGCACCCTTCTGACATCAGGGTCCTACAACACACTGCCGTTGGAAATTTTCGGCATGACCACCAATGTCACATCACCCGTGCTGTACGCGCTTGGCACACTCACAACCGTGTTTTCGCTTCTGATCATCGGGGCTTTCCTTCTGATTGCCTATAGCGCAAGGCGGCGGCAGGCAGCCAAAGGCTCGAATGCCGGCGACGGGATGGTTTAAACCGTGCCCACCCGCATTTTAATCATCAATCCGAACAGCACAGCGGCCATGACCGCCGAGATCGCAGATGCAGCCAGTGCCTTTGCGCATACGGGCACAAGCATCACAGCGGTCAACCCGACGGACGGCCCGGCCAGCATTCAAGGTCCCGAAGACGGAAAAGCCTGTCTTCCTGGCCTCTTCAAACTCTTTGACGAAACGCTGAAGGATCAGGCCTATGACGCAGTTCTGATTGCCTGCTTTGACGACACAGGGTTGTTTGACCTTAAAAAACGTGTGTCCATACCTGTCATTGGTATTGGCGAAGCGGCCTTTCATGCAGCCACAATGCTGGGCCGCACTTTCTCCACCGTCACAACTTTATCGGCTTCCATCCCGGTGATTGAAGACAACATCAAAGCCTATGGGTTTGCAGATCAAAGCATACGGGTACGTGCCTCTGAAGTGCCGGTTCTCGAAGTTGGGCAGCAAACCCGAAAAATCATTCATGACGAAGCCCGCTTGGCCTGCGAAGAAGACGAATGTGATGTCGTCGTCCTGGGCTGTGCCGGTATGGCTGGCCTTGCTCAGTCACTCAGCGCCGAGTTGGAGCGCCCGGTTATTGATGGCGTGAGTGCCGCAATGGAATTTTGCCAAACTCTGGTGCGCATGCGCGCGGCGTAGGCAAGAAGCAGGAACGCGCCTGATCCAGGTGGGCCATTGCAAGAATATCGCAAACCCTTCGCCGGTCTTCCCTGCAGTGCAGCTTGAAACCATGAACCTGCTCTTGGTCCTTGCAGGCTTCATTCATGAAGCTCTTTCACCTGCGGCTCGGTCAACGACCATTCATGAAAGCGGGCCTTGAAACCGGCCCGTTCCGGGGAGCAAAGATAGGGTCCGACATGAACTGTCGTGGCGGCATCGGGAAGCGGAGCAAGGCGGGCCATTTGCCATCCATCTTTCCCCCGATGCTGCATCAGCAACACATTGCCCAGACGCGTGATACGCAATGTCACCGGCCCATCAAGGGACACAGATTGCGCCGACCAGTCGGAAAAACCGTCTGTGACGACAACGCTGAGATGTGTTGCCCCGTCGGTCAGTTCAACACCAAACTTCACCCATGCGGTCGGCCCGGACCGGACCATCAAGCCGGCCTGATCATACAGCGTCTTATAATCTCCGCTGAATGTCAGAACCGCACTGAAATCCTCCGAGCGCTTTTGAAGCAGCGCATGTCCATCATCCCGTTCAAAGCCGTAATGTGTCCGTTGCCAGAAATCGGTTTTGTCTCCCGATGTCGCATGCAGCAGGCCACCCGCATCAATTGACCAGTCTTCCGGCTCATTCAGCCACGACATATCCGCCCAGCTTTGCGTAGCTTTTACCATTCAATCCGATCCTTTTTCCGATACACGCCAATACATGAGACGCGAAGCATGGGGCGAGAGCACAGTGCAGTTTTCACGAGCTTTAAAACCCAATGAATGCGTCTGCAAGAGCCATGAACACTGGAATACTGAATATGGCCACAGGCGTTCCCAGTCCAGTTGAGGTTCCGATATAGGCAGATGGGTTGGCTTTTGGCAGGGCAGCTCTCATTGTCGGAGGGCCGGAAATATCAGAGCTAGAGGCCGCCATAATCGACAAGAGGACAACCCCTCCGGCAGAGAAACCTGTGAGTTCGTGTGCGAGCAAACCGAACCCAAATCCGATAAATCCATGCACAACTGGCGAGATCAACCCATAAAGAAGGTAGGCATGAGCCACTTTGGCAAGCTCGGACAGCCGCGACCAGGCCTCCATGCCCATGACCAGCATCAAAATCGACAGCAGGCCCCGAAACAGCGGCTCGTAGAAACTGTCATAGACAGATTGCGGCTTGGCGAAAACACCAATGGCCAGCCCCAATGCCAGAGCTGAGATGGCCGGGCTCCGGAATGTATCAACCAGAATTTGCTTCAAAAGGTCTTTATTGACCGCGATCCGTGGAACATCGCCAACTCCCGAGCCAGCACCAGATCCAATCGTCATGGCTGCGGTCCCATCACCCAGCACCACATTTGCCTGCCGCCTTTGTTCAGCTGTTTTTGCCAGCACAATGGCGGTGACCAGCGCAGCAATGTCCATGAAAGGATACAGCGCGCCAATAAAGCCCTCATAGGCAATCCCGCCATCATCCAGCATGGCCATGCCAGCCGCCAGGGTCGACGCAGAAACAGCGCCAAACAAGCCGGCGGTGGCATAGCCATCCATGTGTGAGACGCCGGGCCAACTGGTCAGGATACGTCCACCCGCCACCACAATGATGACCCCGGCAAAGGCAGCAAAGAATGCTGGCAGCGCCAGCTCCAGGAAATCAGCTTCTCTGACGGAAATGCCTGCGCCCAACCCAACCTTCAACAGCAGCAGCATGACCACAAATTTGTAAACCGGTGCCGGAACCTCCAACTTGCTGCCCAGCGCTGCAAGCAGCATCCCGCCGATCAGAAATGCAAGGGTCGGCTTTTGCAGTTGCGCCAGCATGGTGCTCGCGATTTCAAAGATGATGTCCATATCGCTACCTCTCAATTGTCAGAGCGGTATGCGCGATCGGCTTGAGAATATAAAATATATCTTTTCTGAATTTTCGTTCTATTATTTAGAACATTTCCACAAGACACATCTCGCTGAAAGCCTGAAAGATATGGACACCCTGAATTACCGACATCTGCGTTATTTTCGGGAGGTCGCCCATGAGGGTAATCTCACGCGTACGGCCGCAAAGCTGAACCTGTCGCAGTCGGCTCTATCGACGCAAATCAAGACTCTCGAAGAGCGCCTGGGTCATGCCTTGTTTGACCGCGTGAGCCGCGAATTGGCGATTACCGAAGTCGGGAGGATTACGCTTGACTACGCGGATCGTATTTTCGGAACCGGCGAAGAGCTGGTTGCGCAGCTTGAAGGACGAGGCAACGTCAATTGGCCGCTGCGCGTCGGTGCCATATCAACATTGTCTCGAAACTTTCAACTCCAGTTTCTAAAACCTGTACTTGAGGAGCAGACGACCGAAGTCATCCTGAAATCAGGTGGCGAAGAAACATTATTGGCATCTCTCAAATCACTGGCGCTGGATGTCATGTTGACCACCCAGCCGCCGCGCAATTCCGGAACGGCAGAGTTCACAGCACATCTTATTGCAGAGCAAACGGTGGGCGCCCATGGCAATCCGGCGCGGCTGAAGTACAAAACGCTGGAGGAGTTGCTTCGCAATGAGCCCCTCATTGTCCCCACAGAAAGCTCCATTCGCACCGGATTTGACAGCCTCATTGCACGGCTGGGTGTGCAGCCAAAAATTGCAGCTGAAGTCGACGATATGGCCATGGTGCGACTGTTGACCCGCGAGGATTTTGGCGTCGCAATTGCGCCAAATGTTGTTCTGGCAGACGAGATTGCAGCTGGATTGGTGGAAACATCGCAGTTTGATCTGGCGATTGTGGAAACCTTTTATGCAGTGGTCGCCCGGCGCGCCTTCCCGCACCCGGCACTTGATGATCTGCTGTGAGCTAAGATGCCAGCCTGCGACCTGTTTTGAATTCAGCCATCCACATC
>CAZOCA010000193.1:0-6370 GCA_964578105.1 uncultured Pararhizobium sp. | reverse complement strand
AAAACATCGCAATCGTTTTCAGCTCCAGAGGCCTGAAAAAAGCCGACGATCTGGCAACCAGACTAGGCGAACGCCACCCTGGCCGCCAAATACGGGGCATCGCATTGGATCATAGGCAAAATCTGGCCGAAATTCTGGTCGGTTTAAATCCCTTTGCAGTGATAGATTGCACAGGGCCCTTCCAGTTCGCTGACTACAATACAGCGGCAACTATTCTCAAATCAGGGGCACATCTGATTGACCTGGCAGATGCGCGGGATTATCTGGCGGCCTATCACACGCATCTCGATGACACAGCGCGCAAGCACAAGGTCGTGGGACTTTCGGGAGCAAGTTCCACCCCTGCCTTGTCCACTTGCGTGGTCCGCGATCTGACACGCCACTGGCAACGCATCGACACGATTGATATCTGCATAACGCCAGGCGGCAAAAGCGAAGTTGGTGCCTCCGTGATTGCAGCCATCATGAGTTACGCAGGCGCGGACATTCCAACATGGCACAACGGGCAATTGGAAACCATTAGCGGCTGGGGACAATCGAAAAAGACACACATAACGGGCCTTGGAAAGCGGCGTGTCGCACCCGTCGAAACTTTTGATGCGGAATCTCACGGCCCGCTTTTCAACGTCCACGCACGTGTCAGCTTTTCAGCGGGGCTGGAATCGCAACTGGAACAATGGGGTATGGAACTGATCGCACGCTTGCGCAGGCAACGTCTTGTCCCTCACCCGCGCCACCTGATCCCATTACTTCTGCAACTCAGAAAAATCACTCGGCTGTTCACATCCGATCAGGGCGCAATGCAGGTGGAAGTCAGCGGCATTGATGCATCAGGACACCAAGCCCATGCAAAATGGTCACTTCTGGCAAAGCAGGATCATGGACCCTTCATACCCGTTCTTCCTGCTGCGGCCGCGTTAAGACGGTTGCTCGAAAACAGCATTCCAGTTGGCGCACGAACGGCTGATCAAGCCTTGCGCCTTGAAGACATCCAAAACGAATGGCTGCCTTACGACATCACCGCTTCCACACAAAACACCACCACGCAAACCAGTATTTTTGAAAGCTTCCTCAAACCAGCATCATTTGAACAGCTCCCGGTTTCATTGCAGAATTTCCACAGCGCAACCGGCCATCCCGTCTGGAAGGGTAAAGCCGACATAGAAAACGGCAAGAGCATGTTGGCACGGCTGATTTTGCGCTTCATGAAATTACCACATGCTGGAACAGACGTGCCTGTCACAGTGGCAATTGAGCGGTGCATTGGCCCAGATGGCGAGCGGAGCGAAAACTGGACCCGCTCCTTTGACCGCCAGACATTTTCATCCATCATGAAGCATACCAAAAACGGCGACTTCACAGAAAGTTTTGGGCTGCTGTCCTTCTCGATCAACCTTCATGCAGATCGGAAGAGCATAAAATTGCCGATAATTCGCTGGCACATCGGCAGACTGCCCCTGCCCTTGAAAATGGCACCACAATTGGAGGCGATGGAATTTGAGGATACGCAGGGGCGCTTCAACTATGACGTGAAGATCAAGCTCCCGCTCGTCGGAATGCTCGTGCATTATAAGGGCTGGCTGAAACCAAACGACCGAGCCCAAACGGGCACTTGAATTCTGAGCAGGAAAATTGCCGCTTCAACGAGTTCAATTGGCGGCCAAGCTTTCCAACATCGTAGACGCCAGTCTAATTCGTGCTCCAGTTCAGTTCTTAGGAAAGAGTAATTTCATTATTACTATCAGTTGCTTACGTTAAATAAATTCATCTACTAAGAAATTAGTTGACAATTCTTCCCTGCTTCCGCGATGGTTGCGCAATGCCAGCACAAGGTTGGTATAACGCAACTTTGGGAGGAAAAAGATGCGGAATATATTACTAAGCGCAGTGGCGGCGTCAGCCGTAATTGCTGCCTCATCACAGGCATTCGCCGATTCGGCTGCGGCCAAAAAATGGATCGATTCCGAATTCCAGCCATCAGCCTTGTCAAAGGCTGATCAGATGAGTGAAATGGATTGGTTTATCGGCGCAGCCGAGCCATTCAAAGGCATGGAAATCAACGTTCTTTCCGAAGGCATTCCAACACATTCATACGAGTCGGAAGTTCTGACCAAAGCCTTTGAGGAAATCACCGGCATCAAGGTGAATCACCAGATTTTGGGTGAAGGTGAAGTTGTTCAGGCCGTTCAAACGCAAATGCAGACCGAACGGAATCTGTATGATGCCTATGTGAACGATTCCGATCTCATCGGCACACATTCCCGTCTTCAGTTGGCTTACAATCTGACAGACTGGATGGCCGGTGAAGGCAGCGACGTGACCAACCCCGGTCTCGATCTCGACGACTTCATGGGCACACAATTCACCACAGGCCCTGATGGCGATCTTTATCAGTTGCCCGATCAGCAGTTTGCAAACCTTTACTGGTTCCGCAAAGACTGGTTCGACCGTCAGGAATACAAAGACGCGTTCATGGCCAAATATGGCTACGAGCTTGGTGTTCCAGTAAACTGGTCAGCCTATGAAGACATTGCAGAATTCTTCTCAAAAGATGTGAAGAACATCGATGGTGTCGAAATCTTCGGCCACATGGATTACGGCAAACGCGCACCGGATCTCGGCTGGCGCATGACCGATGCATGGTTGTCGATGGCTGGTGCCGGATCAAAAGGCGAGCCAAATGGCGTGCCGATTGATGAATGGGGCATTCGCATGGAAGCCGGTTCTTGTAACCCGGCTGGTGCTTCTGTTTCCCGTGGTGGTGCAGCAAACGGCCCTGCGGCTGTTTATGCGATCCGCAAATGGGACGAGTGGCTGCGCAACTTTGCACCTCCTGGTGCTGCAAGCTTCGACTTTTATCAGTCCTTGCCTGCTCTCAGCCAGGGCAATGTCGCTCAGCAGATCTTCTGGTACACAGCTTTCACCGCAGACATGGTGAAGCCGAAATCTGAAGGCAACAACACAGTTGATGATGCTGGCAAGCCATTGTGGCGCATGGCACCATCTCCTCATGGTCCCTATTGGGAAGAAGGCCAGAAAGTTGGTTATCAGGATGTGGGATCATGGACGATCCTGAAATCCACACCTGTTGATCGCGCAAAAGCTGCATGGCTCTACGCTCAGTTCGTTGTGTCCAAAACTGTCGATGTGAAGAAATCCCATGTGGGTCTGACCTTCATCCGTGACAGTTCGGTCAACCACGAATCCTTCTCCGAACGTGCGCCAAATCTTGGTGGCCTGGTAGAGTTCTATCGCTCTCCCGATCGCGTTGCCTGGTCTCCAACCGGTATCAACGTACCTGACTATCCAAAACTGGCACAGATCTGGTGGCAGCAAATTGGTGATGTGAACTCAGGTGCATTCACGCCGCAGGAAGCCATGAACCGTCTTGCCGAAGAGATGGACATCACCATGGCACGGATGGAGCGGGCTGATGTGGCCGCCAATGTCTACGGTGGCTGTGGTCCTCGTCTGAATGAGCCAAAGGATGAATCCGAATGGCTTGGCAAGGGTGGAGCGAAAGCGAAACTCGACAACGAGAAGCCTGACGGCATAACCGTCAATTACGACGAACTCGTTGCTCGCTGGGCAAGCAACTAAGCCTCGCCTTCAACAACAAGACCAGCCGGAGCACACGCTCCGGCTGGATCCTGGCGAGCCACACAAATTCCATTGCTCTCATTGGCTGATCTGTTCTCATGACATTAGAAACCAAAGACATCGTCAAGAAAGTCGCCGGTGTTACACACATCAAGCCAACCAGCCTTGTTCTGGAACCCGGCCACTTCAATGTGCTTCTGGGTGAAACAGGGTCCGGCAAAACATCACTCATCAAAATGATGGCGGGTCTTGATCCCATCGCATCCGGCACTGTTCTCATGAATGGCCAGGATGTAACGAAACTGACAACCCAAAAACGCAAGATCAGTCTGGTGCACCAGTTCTTCGTGAACTACCCGCATATGACGGTCTATGACAACATTGCCTCCCCGTTGCGGGTTGCAGGCATGAACAAAACCGAAATCGCTGATCGCGTTGAAGAAGCTGCCACCATTTTGCTGTTGAAGCCTATGCTGCAACGACGTCCGCATGAATTATCCGGCGGGCAGCAACAACGCACAGCTCTGGCCCGCGCGATTGCCAAAGACAGCAGCGCAGTCTTCCTGGACGAACCGCTTGCCAATCTGGATTACAAGCTGCGCGAAGAACTGCGCGATCAATTGCCGGAACTGTTTGCCGGTCGCGGAGCGGTCGTGGTCTATGCCACATCCGAGCCTGAGGAGGCTTTGCTTCTTGGCGGTTATACCGGCCTCATGCATGATGGTCAGGTCACCCAGTTTGGTAAGACCGCAGACATCTATCGCAATCCAAGCAATCTGAGATCCGCCCAGGTCTTTTCCGATCCGCCGATTAACACCGCGCAGATCACCAAAGAAGGCGGCCTTGCAAGACTGGACGCCGATACCTCCTGGCCGTTGCAGGGTGCTGCTGCCGATATGGCCGATGGAACTTACACCATAGCCATTCGCCCGATCCATGTTCTGCCCTATCAGGATGAACGCCATAGCGTCCCGTTGAACGGCACAGTTCAAATTACAGAACTGAGTGGATCGGATTCCAGCGCCCATTTCAACATGCGATCCAACAGTTGGGTATCACTGGCATCTGGCGTTCATGATTTCCAGATCGGTGAAGAACATCTCTTCTTTATGGACCCTTCGCACTGCTTCTATTTTGTGCCTGATGGCACGCTCGTGGCTTGAGAGAACAGACCATGGCACGCATCACACTTTCAAAACTTCGTCATTCTTACATGGCAAACCCGCAGGGACCTGAGGATTTTGCGCTCAAGGAAATCGACCTTAGCTGGGAAGATGGCGGTGCCTATGCATTGCTCGGCCCCTCCGGTTGCGGCAAATCTACGTTGCTCAACATCATGTCCGGACTTGCCAGACCCTCTCATGGACGCGTTCTGTTTGATGATAAGGATGTAACAGATCTTCCACCAGACGCGCGCAATATTGCCCAAGTATTCCAGTTTCCCGTCATCTACGACACCATGACGGTCTATGATAATTTTGCCTTCCCCCTGCGCAATCGCGGCGTGGATGAAGGCACCATCAAAACCCGTGTCCATGCCATTGCCGAGATGCTGGAAGTCGTGCCGTTGCTCTCCACTCGGGCCTCTGGCCTGTCGCCTGACAATAAGCAGAAAATCTCAATGGGCCGCGGCCTCGTGCGCGAAGACGTGAATGTGGTGATGTTTGATGAACCACTGACCGTGATTGATCCACATTTGAAATGGAAATTGCGCTCGAAACTGAAGGAACTGCACCATAAAGTGCGGGCTACCATGATTTACGTTACCCACGACCAGACAGAGGCACTGACCTTTGCAGACAAGGTGGTGGTCATGCAGGATGGCGAAGTTGTTCAGATCGGAACACCGGTAGATTTGTTTGAACGGCCCGAACACACTTTTGTCGGTCACTTCATCGGCTCGCCCGGCATGAATGTGCTGCCATGCAAAGTGGATGGTCAGGCCGCAACGTTCGCCGGGCTCCCCATTCCGCTGGAAGGCGGTTTCGACGCCCCCAAAAGCGACAGCACACAAATCGGTGTGCGCCCTGAATATGTCTCCATCACCCCGACCGGAATTCCGGCAATTGTGCGCAAAGTTGCCGATATCGGACGCCACATTGTTGTTGAGGCAGTCGCTGCCGAGACGCGCATCCGCGCCGTCATACATGACAGTCCGCCAGAGACCGGCGAGACAATCCACCTGAGCTTCCAACCGGCGCAAACCCGGCTTTATTGCAATGAGTGGCTGATCTCGCAGCCCGAATTGTCAGGCAGCAGTGCGGGCACCGCCGGATCAGAAAACCGAGTGGGAGCCGCCTGATGAAAACTCAAAACCAGAAAGCCTGGTTCTTCGTCCTCCCGGTTTTGATACTGGTGGCCTTCAACGCGCTCATACCAATGATGACCGTGGTCAATTACTCGGTTCAGGAAACCTTTGGTAACAATGTGTTTTTCTGGCAAGGGCTGGACTGGTTCCAGCAATTGTTGCGCTCGGATCGGTTTCACGCCGCCCTTGGCCGTCAATTCATGTTTACCGGTATCATCCTGCTGATCGAAATCCCGCTCGGCGTAATCATTGCGCTGTCAATGCCGCGCCAGGGATTCTGGGTGCCCGTCTGTCTGGTGACAATGGCGCTGCCCATGTTGATCCCCTGGAACGTTGTCGGTGCCATGTGGAACATCTTCACACTGCCTTATATCGGCCTGCTGGGCTATTTCATTAACAACACGCTGGGCACGATTACAATATGACGCGCAGCCCGTTCGCAGCCTGGGCCACCATCATCAC